>DEUU01000049.1 GCA_002362735.1 Dehalococcoidia bacterium UBA3254 | reverse complement strand
CGGCCTGCGGACCCCAACGTCATCCCGCTTTCCCTTTTCCTGCCCGCGTTCTTCCCAAAAAAGGACTGATATTTTCAGTTTTTCCAAATCACGACCCCGTTTCCAAAATATTTTCTTATTAAATAAAGTTACCGGTAAGCTGATAATTCATAGCCAGCACACTGAGAAACACCGACATTTTTGAAACTTGCCAGGGGCTATTGTCCGGGCTTACTTTAAGGTCCAGAAACCGGATCTTCTCGAGCAGAGTATTCAACAGCGATTTCAAGATATGGCGGTCTAGACCGGTCCAGTTGTTGACCTCTCTAAGAAGAACCCCTCTGGCGGTGAGGAGACCATCCACCACTGGCTGGCCGATCGGGTCAGGGAACAAACGACGTAAATCTTCATTAATGATTTCCGGTAAAGTGACTGCACCATAATGGTTATTCCAGAATGACCTGTAATAATCACCCAATGTCAGGTCAAGGTTCTGGACTGGCCGATCAAGTCTACCCCTCGTCACGCTGGGAGTCCTGGCACCATAGCGCCGCGCAACCTTTTCAACGTACAATAACTTGGATAAAGCCGGGGTACCGGCATATATCTCCCTCCATGCCGACCCGGGGTTCAACCAGATTGCAAACGTTTCCGCGAAATCGTCATCCGGATGTTTTTGGGCATACCAGCCAGGTAAATGGCGCACAAAAGCGACGCTGAAAGGTGAGGTACGGTAATACTCCTCATATGGTTCGGAAAACTTCCCGAAGAGCCGCTGCCAGCTAATTTGAGTATATAACTGATAGGCGTAATTAAAAGCATGGCCTGCTTCGTGACGAAGATACATCATTATTTCTTTTCCGGTTTCCGCTTCTACCCCGGTCATCTGCTCTTCCAACAGGGTTAACGATGGGTCTACCAGATAAAAAGGGATTCCGATAACCGGCACTTTCTGAGGACAGCCCCACTCATCGGACAGGTAAGTACCGGGTTTGAAAATAATACCCGCTGTTTCCAACTCACTGTAGAGTTGGCGGATTAACGTTTCCAGAGAAGTACCTTCGATCCGGAGATCAAGCTCGCAGATTTTCGTTGATAGCAGACGGCTCAGCTCTTCATCCGGAGTGCCGCGCTTTGGCGTATTGATAGAATTTGTTATTCTCATAATTATGAACCTGTGAATTAAAACCTGTTGAAAGAAATGTTCTCATTTTCACTATATGCAAAAAGAAGACAAACTACAAAAGGACTAGAATCAATTACAGGGATTTATCTCTGGCGTTAGTAGTATCGACGGATATAATTCTGAACCACTCCCCTTAAAATAATAAATTGAGCCATGAGCTCAAATATGAAGTCGGGAGGAAAAAATGAATTTTGGAAACATTGCATCTTCGGTCGCCAGCATGCCTCAAGTCCAGCAGTTTTTAAAAGACGTGGTTTTTCCAGCCAGTAAACAGACCATTATCAACAAAGCCCAGGAAAAGGGAGCCGATAAAAACATTATCTCAATGCTCCAAAAGCTGCCGGACAAGCAGTATCAGTCTGCTTCCGATGTGACAAATCAATTGAATATGAGCAAATAATTAAAGGCGGTCCCTCGGGACCGCCCTCTTGTGATCTACTACGCTGGAGATTCGGACTAATAAACCGGTGTGCACCAATTCATATACTTTGAATTCTTGCCAACGATGATATCGAAATACAGAGCCTGGAGCTCCCTGGTAATTGGGCCGATTTCGCCATCACCCACCAGCCGATGGTCCACTTCTGCAATAGGAGCAATATGTGCGGCAGTACCTGTAAAGAACGATTCTTTAGCGACATAAAGCTCCGTGCGCTCGATCGGCCTCTCGATCGTTTCAATACCCAATTCCTTCTTTGCTATCTCGATAACCGAATTACGTGTAATCCCGGTTAAAATGTTCTCATAAATTCCCGGAGTAACCAGTTTGCCGTCAATGACCAGGAATATGTTCTCGCCGCTGCCTTCCGCCACGCGGCCGTATTCGTTAAGAACGATCGCCTCGTCAAAACCATTGTCATGGGCTTCCGTCTTGGCAAAGGCGCTATTAATATAAGCACCCGTGATCTTGGACTGCGGGGAGGCGAAATTGCTCCCTGGACGACGCCATGAAGAGACACCGACGCGGCATTTATCTGTATCCAGGTAACGGCCCCACGGCATCACGAAGGAAAAATAATCCGCTTCCAAATTATGCAGGCGGACGCCCATAGCTTCGGTACTCTTATAAGCCACGGGCCGGATGTAGACATTCTCCTTGAAACCGCTGCGGGCAACCATCTCAACAGTCTGCCGACAAAGATCGTCCACAGAATACGGCAACTCGATTTTAAGGACCTTACAGCCATTGAGCAAACGCTCGAAGTGCTCTTTTAAACGGAACAGGTAGATTTGCTTCTTGTCTTCATTCCAGTTGCCTCGAATACCTTCAAAGGCTCCGGTGCCGTAGTGGATGAAATTGGTCATGAGGCCGATTTTCGCTTCAGACAGAGGGACAAAGTGTTTCCGGAAGAAAGCATATTGGGGCATGTTATTACATCCTTTCTCAATCCTTTAAGTTAAGGCCATTATAGCGATATAAAAAGCAGAAAACAAGGGAGAGGCTAATTCTCGAGGGATGTTTTAATCTGCATGGATTTCATGAGGCACAAAATTTCACAGGCTTCTTCCAACCCGGTTGTGCAATTATAAGCCTCATCCAGCAACTGGCCTACGGCAAAGGTACCATGTCCGCGTACCAAAATGATCCGGTGGTCTTTCAACGAATTGGCAATGATATCTCCGAGCCCGCCGGGTTTTACTTCCATCCCCCATCCAATAACCGGCACTTGCCCCAGAGTGCAAAAGTCCTCTATATGTTCTGAGATTATTGTCTTTTCCGACATCGAAAGAGCAGTGGCGTGGGTAGGATGAGCGTGAACAATGGCTTTTGCCGAGGTATTTAAATAAATCGCCCGATGAACCGCCAATTCCACGGATGCCATGGGCGTCGAACGGTCATTCCGGCTGATACCTGTTTCAACCAGGTCTTTCTCCTGTATCGATCCCAGATTGCATCCCCTGCGGGTGATAATAAGACGATCACCCATGCGGATGCTCAAGTTCCCGGTCTGTGAAGAAACCAGCCCGCGATTGAACAGTGAATCACCTACACTTTGAAACTGATTTAAAAACATATCTTACCTGGCAAGAAACGGTTTCAGTTTATACGACAGTAATAATTTAAGCTGTTTGCGGAGAAAAATCAAATCCTGCGGTTATGTTAATTGACGGATGACGGCAACCACCCGTCCCTGAATCTCAACATTGTCCGGCGCAGCATAAAAGGCTTTCATCTGGCTGTTAGCCGGTTGGAGGCGAACGCGGCCGGGATCGAAGTAGACTTTTTTCAGGGTGGCTGTCTTTTCATTTTTAAGCCATACAGCCGCCATTTCCCCATTTTCAACGGTATTTGTATGCTGCATTAAAACGATATCGCCATCATTAATTAAGGCATCTATCATGGAGAGCCCTTTAACTTTAAGAGCATAGACTTCTTTCCGGCTCCGGACCAGATCCTCCGAGACTTCCAGTGTATCAGCAGAAGCGACCGCGTTCCAGCTGTCTACGGACGGGACCGGAATGGGTTCACCGGCGGCGATCTGTCCGATCACCGGTACCAGCACCCGCGGTTTCCGGTTAGAAGACCCATCCAGAAGCTCGATGCCCCGGGAAACCTCACGATGACGGCGAATTAGACCTTCTCTTTCCAGAATGGCCAGATTATAATCCGCTACGGAGGTGGAACTGATGCCACACCCTTTAACGATATCGCGAATGGTAGGGGGATAAGCTTTATCCGCAATAAAACGCCGGATAAAATTAAGAATCTTCTGCTGCCTGGATGATAACGTCCTGTTCCGCACTCTACTCTCCCCCCTGCATTTTATAAGAACTGATGTTCTATGGATAGAGAATATATTATCTTACAGGTCTTTGTCAAGGGGTAAATGGGAATTGGGTAAAATCCGGTTACTTTTTCTCTGTTTTCTGTTCAGATTTCTTTCCGGACTTCGAAGCTGCAGCAGCTTTATTTAATTTTTTCATCAATCTGGACTTGCGGCGGGCAGCATTATTGCGATGAACTTTCCCTTTCCCGGCTTCTTTATCCAGAGAGCTGACTGCGGCTTTTACTTCTACCTTAGCGGCCTCCAGATCACCGGATGAGATGACTGATTCCGCTTTGCTTACGTCAGTCTTGGTCTGACTCCGAACGGACTTATTGCGCTCTTTCCGCCGGTCGGCGACGCGCATTTCTTTTTCTGCGGTTCTAGTAGTTGGCAAGTAGTTTACCTCCTGATTTTCTCAATGAAATCTTATCCTTTTTTTGATTATTTATCAAATTCAGGTCCTCGGGCTGCCGGCAGGATTGATTTCAGCATAGTCTCATCACCAACCCTGTTCACACTGATGACCCCCCGGATTCCTTCTATTTTTTCCATGATCTTCGATAATTGGGAAAGTCCGCTTGTTTCAAGATGCAGTAATGTCAACGTGGTATGGTCATCCCGGTTAGCAAAGCTAACCGAGGTGATATTGACTTTCTCTTCTGCGACTACAGCCGTAATATCCCGCACCAGACCCACTCTGTCCCAGGCTTCTACCTGAATTTTGGCAGGAAAGACAGCTTCCGCTTGACCCCATTCCACTTCAATCAACCTCTCTTTCTCCCTTTCATGAATGATATTCGGACAGTCCTGTCTGTGAACCGTGACACCCCGGCTGCGAGTGACATATCCGATAATAAGATTGCCCGGGACCGGATGACAGCATTCTCCCAAACGGGTCAACATATCTCCGACGCCCAGTACCTTTATAACCGAAGTAGGAGCCTTAGCTACGGAAGTTGGTGTAACCACCTTTGTCGGCTCAGTCTGAGATACAAGCTTCATTACCACCGTGTGAGCGCTAACCCCTCCGTAACCAATAGAAGCCAAAAAATCTTCGGTGTTTTCAAATCTAAACAGCTTCGCCAGTTCGTCTTTTTCAGCAAATTTGATGCCGAGACGTTTCAATTCCTTGTCCAGCAATTCACGTCCGCGATCAATATTTTCCTGGCGCTTCTGCTTTTTAAACCACTGGCGAATTTTTTCCCGAGCGCCCGAGGTATTGACATAACCGAGGTTCGGCCTTAGCCAGTCCTGGCTTGGGCCTTTCCCGCCCTTCACGGTCATAATTTCGACGACATCCCCATTATTCAAACGATAGTTGAGGGGCACCAGCTTACCGTTAATCTTAGCGCCAACACAGTGATGTCCCAGCTCGGTATGAACGCGATAGGCAAAATCGAGGGGAGTAGAGCCACGGGGCAAATCCTTGATCTCTCCTTTGGGAGTATAGACAAAGACCTGATCATTAAAGATATCGGTCTTGACAGACTCCAGAAACTCTTCCGCGCCACTAAATTCACGGTGCCAGTCAATCAGCTGCCGGAGCCAGGAAATTCTTTCTTCGAAGCGAATATCGCCCTTCTCACCTTCTTTATAACGCCAGTGGGCGGCAACGCCGTATTCGGCGACATGATGCATTTCGTAGGTGCGGATTTGCAGCTCCAGGGGAGTGGTACCCATACACATTACAGTGGTATGCAATGACTGATAACCGTTAGGTTTGGGATTAGCGATATAATCATCAAACTCATCCGGCATGGGATGCCAAAGTGTATGAATAATTCCCAGGGCGTTGTAACAGTCCCCTACCGAAGCGACCATCACTCGCAGTGCTAAAAGGTCGTGAATATCGTCGAAGTGCTTCCCCACCGCCTCATATTTCCCCATCTTCTGATAGATGCTGAAAATATGTTTAGGCCGGCCTGAAATATCCGCCTTCAAACCGGCTTTCTCGAACTCTTCCTTCAAAGTCTGGATGACCTGAGTAATAAAATTTTCTCGCTGGACGCGACGGGCGGCGATCAGTTTGGCAATCTGTTTATATTTCTCCGGCTCAAGATAGCGAAAAGAGAGGTCTTCGAGTTGCCATTTCAGCTCCCAGATACCCAGACGGTGGGCCAGAGGGGCATAAATCTCCATGGTTTCCTGGGCGATACGGTATTGTTTCTGAGGAGCCATCACATGGAGGGTCTGCATATTATGAAGCCGGTCTGCCAGTTTGATAAAAACCACCCGGATATCTTCCGCCATGGCTACCAGCATCTTCCGCAGATTTTTAGCCTGAGATTCCCTCCGGGCGATATCCTCTCCAGCCCAGGCAATTTTACCCAAACGGGTCACCCCATCTACAAGCTTGGCGACTTCTGAACCAAAACGTGTCTCGATATCAATAATGGGAATACTGCAATCTTCCGGAACGTCATGCAGCAAAGCTGCCGCCAGAGAGCTGGCATCCAATTGCAATTCAGCCAAAGTCAAGGCGATCTGGACCGGGTGTTCGATATAAGCTTCACCGGAGAGGCGAAGCTGGCCTTCGTGGGCTTTAGCCGAAAATTCATAGGCATCACGAATCAGGGCCACCTTGTCCGGTGGCAGATATTGTTTCGATTTCTCGATCAGCCGATCAACGCTCATTATAGTCGCACCATTGTAATTACTAGTATAATGCAATACATAATATAACGTAAAATATTCAAAGATAAAAGAAATATTTAGATTACGCCGTTACCTTGAGTGCTTCGGTGAGAGGAATTGAAATGTAAAGCCGGTTCCCTTTTGACCTTTGACTTTTAACTTTACACACGTTATTCTGAACTTGAATATATCAATCAGGAGTAGAAAATTGTACCAGGCGCCGCGCGGGACTGCCGATATCCTGCCTGAAGACCAGCCATACTGGCACTATATTGAACAAAAAGCCGAAGATGTATCCCGGCTTTATGGTTACCTCAGAATTGAAACTCCGGTATTCGAAGATACCGGGCTTTTTATCCGTGGAGTAGGCGAAGAGACAGACATCGTCCAAAAAGAAATGTATATCCTTGAGGACCGGGGAGGGAACAAACTAACCCTGCGTCCGGAGGGAACGGCACCCATCTGCCGCTCCTACCTTGAACATGGCATGCAGAATCTTCCCCAGCCGGTAAAACTGTTTTATATCACTTCCCTCTACCGCTACGAAAGGCCCCAGGCAGGCAGATACCGTGAGTTTCACCAGTTCGGCTGCGAGGCGATCGGCGAAGTTGATCCTGCTCTCGATGCAGAAGTAATTGACATGGCGTGGCGCTTTTTCGTTTTACTCGGTATCAAACAATTACATTTGAAAATTAACAGCATCGGCTGTAAAAACTGCCGCCCGGCGTATTTAAGCAAAGTAAAAGAGTATTACTCTACCTGTAAGGAGAATCTCTGTCAGGACTGCCGTAACCGCCTGGAAAGGAATCCTCTGCGCTTGCTTGATTGCAAAAATCCCTCCTGCCAGTCCATAGCCGCTTCCGCTCCCAAGAGCTATGAGCAACTTTGTCCTGAATGTGCCGGTCATTTTGAGAAATTGAAGAAATATCTGACCGTTTTGGCACTGCCTTATGAAATCGACCATTGCCTGGTAAGAGGGCTCGACTATTATACTCGGACCGTATTTGAGATCCAGCCGGAAGCAGAAGGCGCGCAAAGTACCATCGGCGCCGGAGGCCGCTATGACGAGCTCATTGAAGAGTTGGGAGGTAAACCTACTCCAGCCATCGGCTTTGCCACCGGCATCGAGCGCATCATCGCCAATCTAAAGAAACAAAATATTCCGGTTCCGCCAATGCCAGGGGTGCAGCTATTTATTGCCTTTTTAGGGGAAACCGCTAAAGACGCGGCGGTGAAGCTATCAGGAGACCTCCGGAATAAAGGTTTCAGCCTGCTCCTGGCGCCCGGTAATCGCAGCCTGAAGGCTCAGCTCAGACAAGCCAATACTCTGGGGGTACGTTTTACTGCCATCATCGGCGAGGAAGAGATGAAAGCCGGGACCGTACAGCTGCGGGATATGAGCACCTCACAGCAGCAGATGCTGCCCTTAGCTGAATTAGATAATATTTTAAAGAAATAGGATTCTTGGAAGCCAATACGAATCAACAAAAGACCCTGATGTTTATCGGGGCACACCCTGATGACGAAAGCTTCGGCATGGGCACTGTTCTGGCCCATTATGCGGCGGCGGGCGTTAAAGTATATTATGTGTGTTCCACGCGGGGGGAGGCCGGCACTATCGACCCGGAGTATTTGCAGAGCTATGCTGGGCCAGGCGACCTGCGGTGGGCGGAATTGACCTGTGCGGCCAAAGTCCTGAAACTGGCAGGGGTCATTCATCTTGGTTACCGCGATTCCGGGATGCCGGGTACAAAGGACAATACTCATCCCCAGGCTTTGATCCAGGCTCCGGTTGAAGAAGTTACCAGGCGAATAGTCAAAATCATCCGTGATCTCAAACCGGAGGTCATCATTACTCACGATCCAGGGGGAGGATACGGCCATCCGGACCACATCACCACCCATAATGCAGTCTTAAAAGCTTTCTATCTTTCCGCTGATTCCAGCTTGTATCCTGAAGCCGGACCGGCGTTTCAGTCACATAAATTGTATTTCGGAGTAAGGACTCACCGACTAATGCGGGCCATGATCCATCTGATGCCGCTGGTCGGACAAAACCCACACCAGTTCGGGCGCAACAAAGACATTGATCTCACTTTAATAGCCAAAACAGAGTATCCGATTCATGCAGCTTTACGTATTTCCCGGCAGGATATTGAGACCCAAAGGAAAGCCTCAGCATGTCATGCAAGCCAGGGAGGCGCCCAACCGTCCCGGAGGGGTATGGGATTGTTCGGGATCATGAACAAACTTTATGGAATCTGGGGTTTTTTCTTCGGACGCAGAGAATATTTTATGAGAACTTATCCCTCCGTGATGGGGAAACGGCGCGAGTCCGACCTTTTTGCGGATATTTAGAGGTAAAGATGGAATTGAAAGGATAACAACCCATAACTTATAAAATAATTATCGGGAGGGTATTTGATGGATACCATTGAAGCTATTTTTTCGCGGCACAGCGTTCGCGGATTTAAATCAGACCCGGTGCCTAAAGAGACAATCCTGAAGATACTGGAAGCAGCCAACCAGGCGCCTTCAACCGCTAATACTCAACCCTGGCAGTTGTACGTCGCCGGCGGCGAAGTACTGGATAAGATCCGCAAGGTTGGGACCGCCAGGTATATGGGAGGCGAATCTCCTAAATACGATGTGTTACCATTTAATGACTGGCCTCCGGCGTTGAAAGCTTTAATCGATAAGAACCGAGGAGAGCGCTTTAGACTTCTAGGCATCGACCGACAGAACAAGGAGGCCTTAAAAGCGAATCAGGCTTTGAACTACCAGTTCTTTGGCGCACCGGTCGCGGTGTTCATCTGTATGGAGCGCACTCTGGGAGCGCTTTCTATTTTCGATATGGGAGCCGTAGCGCAAACCATCATGATAGCTGCCAGGAATTACGGCGTCGACTCAATTCCGGCCTTAAATTTTGTGCCTTACCCGGACCTTCTGCATCAGGAACTCCAGATCCCCGACAACCTGATGCTGGTACTGGGAATAGCGCTGGGTTACGCCGACCCAGATAATCCCATCAACAAATTCCGTAGCTATCGGCGTCCTATCAATGAGGCTGTAACCTTCAGAGGAATATAGCACCCGTACCGAGCAAGGATTCCCTCCGCAGAATCCTTGCTTTTTACACTCTTTTTGAATTCACTTTATATCTGGAATATGTTATAATGGTCAAGATGGTGATTCATGTATCCCAGGGGGTAAAAAATACCCTTCTTGCCAATTTTAGAGGCCAAAAAGCATTATTCCTTCCGGGTCTCCGAGCAATCATCACTAAACCTTCGTATTTTCCTGAATTTTTAGGGGGTTCACCTTATTATGGTAAATAACAATGATAGTTCCTTGCCCGAAACAATAAATATCAATGAGGATATAGATCTTTCCGAAGCAGCTAGCAACTATACCGCTGCAAATATCCAGGTACTTGGTGGACGCGAGGCGATGCGCCGCCGTCCCGGTATGTACATTGGATCTACCGATCAGCGCGGTCTGCACCACCTGGTCTATGAAATCATTTACAACTCCGTGGATGAAGCGATGGCCGGTTGCTGCAACCGGATCTCGGTAATAATCCAGAAAGACAACTCGGTTAAAGTTGAAGACAATGGACGGGGTTTCCCGGTGGAAACTCATCCCACCACAGGCAAATCCGCCTTAGAGACAGCCCTGACCACACTCCACGCCGGGGGTAAATTTGGCGGCGGGGCTTACCAGGTTTCCGGCGGTCTACACGGCGTTGGTGCGAAGGCTGTAAACGCTCTTTCCGAGTGGTTCAGAGCTGAAGTCAAACGCGATGGCAAACTTTATACTATTGAATTTAAACAGGGCATTCTAACCAGCCCGGTACAGGAAGTCGGCAAAGCTGAAGGCACCGGGACAACGATCATATTCCTGGCAGACAAAGAGATATTTAGTGATGCCACTTATGATTATGGCGTCCTGGCGGACCGCGTTCGAGAAATCGCTTATCTCAATAAAGAGCTGGAAATCAGTATCCGGGATGATAGGACGGATATCGAGAATACCTTTTATTTCGAAGGCGGCATCAGCGGGTACGTGCATCACCTTAACCGCAACCGGGAAGTAAAACATCAGAAGCCGATCTATATCTTCAAACAGGTTGATAAAGTTACAGTTGAAATTGCGTTTCAATATAATGATGGCTACTCCGAGTCTATTTACAGTTTTGCCAATTGCGTAAATACGATCGACGGCGGTACCCATCTGACGGGCTTCCGTTCCGCCTTAACCCGAATTTTGAACGACTATTCCCGCAAGAATAAGATGGTCAAGGAAGACGAGCCCAGTCTGACCGGTGATGATGTCCGCGAAGGTCTGACCGCCATTGTCAGCGTTCGTTTACCCGATCCGCAGTTCGAAGGCCAGACAAAAGGCAAACTGGGAAATGCCGAAATCAAAAGTGTCGTAGAAAGCGTAATGTCGGACCAGCTGGCTCTTTATCTCGAAGAGCATCCCGATGATGCCCGTAGTATCATGGACAAATGCTTTACCGCAGCCCGGGCAAGGGAAGCTGCGCGAAGAGCCCGAGACCTGGTACTCAAGAAGAGCAGTCTGGACGGAGGTACTCTGCCTGGCAAACTGGCGGACTGTTCCGAAAAAGACCCGATCAACAGCGAGTTGTATCTGGTGGAAGGTGAATCCGCCGGAGGCTCCGCCAAACAAGGCCGTAACCGAAGATTCCAGGCGATCTTGCCTCTGCGTGGAAAAATATTGAATGTTGAAAAGGCCGCACCGGATAAAATGCTGGCCCATGAAGAAATTCGCAACCTGATCACCGCCCTGGGGACCAATATTGATAGTGATTTGGACCTGGCCAGGCTACGTTATCACCGGGTGATCCTGATGACGGATGCGGATGTGGATGGGTCACATATCCGAACTCTGTTATTGACCTTTTTCTTCCGTCACATGTCCGAGCTGATCAATCAGGGACATCTGTTTATTGCCCAGCCGCCCCTGTACCGAATCAAAGCCGGCTCTCTCCAGCACTGGGTCTACTCTGATCAGGAGAGGGATGACGTACTGAAACGAGTCAAAGAGACTAATCGGAAGATTGAGCTTCAGCGATATAAAGGTCTGGGCGAAATGAGCGCCGAGCAGCTCTGGGAGACCACGATGAACCCACAGACGCGGACCCTGCTCCAGGTGACTATACCGGATGCGGTCAAAGCGGATGAGTCTTTTCGTACCCTGATGGGTGAAGAGGTTCCGCCGCGTAAAGCCTTCATCCAGGCCCATGCCAAGAGCGTTAAAAATCTGGATGTCTAAATCTTAATTTACTGATAATATTAATCCTCCCCGAGCCAAAACCAGGGGAGGATTTTTTTACTTAAGAAATATTTTACGGTCTCCCCCTTTGGCAAAGGGGGACTAAGGGGAATTTTCTAACCCTTGACCCCTCAGGTTTTCGATTATCTTATCAACAACTCCTGAAGTGTTCGTTAATACTTCGTTATCGTTAAACCTCAATATTTTAAGACCTAAATTATTCAGGTGCTTATCTCTCCGTTTATCTTTTTCTATCATCTGGTTAGTATAATGTTGGCTTCCGTCTAATTCGATTACTAGATTTGATACTGGACAATAGAAATCAACAATGTAATTCCTGATGACTTTTTGCCTGTAAAACTGGCAGCCATTCAACTGTTTTAATCTGATTGCTGCCCATAAACGCCTTTCAGCGTCAGTCATGTTTCGCCTCAGACTTCTACTTTGCTCTTTTAGATTTCTGTTGTACAATAACACGTCTTTAAAAAATCCCTCTTAATCTCCCTTTACAAAAGGGAGGGGTTCTGAGCTTTCTTTATCTTCTCTGTTCGCATTTGTCATATATAGCCTATTCTCTTTGATGTACCTCGCCACCAGCGGCGGTACCATATCTTCAATGGGGAGGCCGCGGCGGACACGTTCGCGGATTTCCGTGGCGCTGATATCGACCTGGGGTTTTTCCATCACGATCGTGCGTTGTGAAATACCAGGCAAGTCTTTCTCGATCAGGTTGATATCCGGTTTTGAGAAGCCCGGGCGGGGAGCAGCGATGATCTTGCAGAGACTAATCAGCCACTCAGGTTGTTCCCACCGGGGCAAAGTCAGCAGACTGTCCCATCCCATGATAAAGAAAATCTCGTCTTCAGTCTTGAACTGGCTTTTCATTTTTGCAATGGTCTCTACGGCATAAGAAGGGCCTGGCCGCTGTATTTCCAGGAGAGAAATTTTATAATGAGGCATATTCGCTATAGCCAATTCAAGCATTTTAATACGGTGCTCGGCAGAAGAAATCCGGGCTGCCGCTTTAAAATAGGGGTGACCCGCCGGAACGAAAATCATTTCCGCCAGACCAACCTGACGCATCGCTTCATCAGCTACGGCCAGATGGCCCAGATGAACTGGATCAAACGTGCCGCCGATTACGCCGATCTTCGTCATCGTACCAAACCCATTCCATTTTTCCGGTGATTACAGTGTCTCCTGACCTCGCCCCGGCAGACTTCAGAAGCTTGTTAATACCAAGCTTTTCCAGGCCTTCATTAAATATTTTCAAGTCTTCGGGATTATCCAAATCGCATTTATCAATAAGCCGCTCCAGCGCCGGTTCCACCAGAATATATTCACCGCCTTTCTTTTGGACCCTGGAAGACTTATCTACGGGCTGCGGGTGAAAAACTTTAACCGGCTCTGGCTGCAAAGCGACCTGCATTCTAACGTTGCTGGCTTTTAACATCTGCCAAGTCTGTCTCACCAGATCATCTAGCCCTATTTTACACGCGGCTGAGACAAAAACAGGCTTTATATCGGCTTCCTCAAAAGCAGCTTTAAGCTCTTTTTCCCTGGATTGCACTTCCGGCAAATCTATTTTGTTAATTGCCACCACCTGGGGCCTTTTTGCCAGAGTGGCATCGAACATGCTCAGCTCATTATTAACCCTTATCATATCATCTAACGGCGAGGTCGAACATCCATCCACTAAGTGAATCAAGACCCTTGTACGCATAGCGTGGCGTAAAAAACTGTGTCCCAAGCCCTTTCCCGAGTGAGCTCCTTCAATCAAACCGGGGATCTCTGCCAGGACAAAAGTCTTTTTGTCCACCTTGACCACCCCCAGTTCTGGCTCCAGGGTAGTAAATGGATAATCAGCTATCTTCGGCTTAGCCGCTGAAAGAGCGGCTAGCAGTGAAGATTTACCCACATTTGGATAACCGATGATGCCGACATCAGCTATTAAACGCAATTCCAGAATAATCAACTTCTCCTGCCCAGGTATCCCCGTCTGAGCTATCCTCGGTGCTTGATTGGTGGACGTGGCAAAATGGGAATTCCCATATCCTCCATTTCCCCCATTGACCACTGCAGCCTGCTGCCCGTCTTCCTCTAAATCGACTAGCAGTTCCGGTGGACCATCCTCATTTTTCCGATACACCAGCGTTCCAGGAGGCACCATCAGTACAAGGTCAGCAGCATTGGCTCCATGTTTGTTCTTAGTCATACCGGCCTGTCCATTTTCCGCTTTATAAGATCTTTTATACTTATAGGGTCGGAGGGTGTTGACACTGGCATCTGCCTTTACGATCACATTTCCGCCCCTACCTCCATCACCCCCAAAAGGCCCACCGAAAGGCACAAATTTTTCCCTCCGAAAGGCTACGGCTCCTCTTCCCCCATCTCCGGCTTTAACCTTAAGTTCAACTCTGTCCAGCATCTATCTAATTTCCTATACCCTGTAAATCGTTATCTATATATTATTTATCTTCTAATTATAGACCATATTGATAGTAGTTAATAATAATAGTAATACCCTGTCAGATGTGTCATGAAAAAACTATAAGCATGTTTGCCTGTTGACATCTGTCAGAAAACTGTAGGTGAATTCAATTCCATTATCCGCGCGAACTTTTCTCAGGCATTATGTTCATTAAATTTATATTTATTTTATAATCCTGATATAAAACGTGGTTAAGGTTCTTATATTTTTAGCCTGACCAGCGCTAGTGTGAAATATAGGGATAATATATAGGAGAGGGCGATGTTATAAGGTTTGGGACAAAGAGGATGTATTAAGTAACAAGTTATAGTCCTGGATTCAACTATTCCGGAAAGAGATATAAGGGAAATATAGAATAAATATAAATAAAATATCGAATCAGGATTTACGGTCTATAAAACCAGTATATTGTGACTGGGCGAAGGTTATTTGCTGGTTAATCTCTGTTGAATATCCATAATAGTCTGTTTTAGTTCAGAGCTGCACAGGATTTCACTGGAGATTTTTTTATGGGCCTGGCTGACAATGATAGGTTGTCTGCCTCCGAGCTCCCGGCCGATTTTGGACAGGGAAAATTCAGTTTGTTCCCGCAGCAGGTACATAGCAACCTGGCGTGCATGAGTGGTGTGCTTATCACGCTTATTGCCCTTCAAGTCCAGAATATCCAGGTGAAAATAACGAGCTACGGTTTCCAGCAGCGAGGTGGGTGCCGGAGGCGTTTTAGACTGCTTGGCAGAGAGATCTTCCAGGGCCTCACTGGCTAGCTCAGGGGTGACCATCGTACGTAGTAATCTGGAATAAGCCACTACACGGTTAAGAGAACCTTCCAACTCACGGATATTTTGCTTTATACGATCAGCAATAAATTCCAGGACATCCGAACCCATCTGGACGCCTTCTTTTTGGGCTTTATCGGTCAGGATGGCCAGCCGGGTTTCAAAGTCTGGTGTTTGAATTCCGGCTGACAAGCCCCATTCCAGTCTTGATCGCAGGCGGTCCCCGATGAGAGGAATAGAATGCGGGGGGCAATTACTGGTCAATGCGATCTGACGGTCCGCATCTCGGAGCTCATTAAAGATATGAAAAAAACTTTCTTCAGTGGCTTCTTTGCCGCTGATAAACTGGATATCATCGATCAAAAGTATGTCAGCACTTCGGTATTTGTTCCGGAATTCCTCGGTTTTCCTCTCGCGGATCGCCATGCTGACGAACTCGTTGGTGAACTGTTCGGCGCTCACGTAGACCACACGCAGACCCTTACTGAGGGCGGCATTGCCAATGGCGTTCAAAAGATGCGTCTTTCCAAGACCGACTCCGCCGTAAATATAGAGAGGATTATAGCTGCTCACGCCCGGCTTTTCAGCCGCACTCTGCGCCGCGGCATAAGCCAGACGATTACAGTTACTGACAACGAAGGTGTCGAAAGTATACTTCGGGTTCAGCCGTGTCAGGTTATTCGAATAAAGGACGGGTAAAGTCGGCATCGGGTTAACCGTTTCGGCGGGTTTTTCTTCAACTGTACGGCTGCGATTATCAACGGTAAAAATTACCTTCACTTCACTCTGGATGATGCCCATTAGCGTTTTCTCAATCAGAGAACGAAGGTTTTTTTCCAAATACTCAGCTACAAACGTATTAGGGACGCTGAGTAGCAGTTGGCTATCTTGATAACTCAGACCTCGGGTCTTTTCCAACCAGGTCCGAAAATTTGCCTTACTTACTTGAAGTTGTAACTCGCCCAGGGCTGTGTCCCAGATCTCTTGTGCTGTTCTGGTTCTCACTGGACATCCTTCTCTTTCGAACACAAAAGGGCCCCAAAAAGGATAAAAAGACGTAAACTAATTAGGTAAAGTATTCGAAAGGTAATTTTCCACTGGGTGGCGATGTTTAGAATACCTCTA
>DEUU01000188.1 GCA_002362735.1 Dehalococcoidia bacterium UBA3254 | reverse complement strand
CTATGATCCTGGAACCATGTTTGTTAACAGATATAGATACTCTCCTTTTTATAGATTCGACATAGAAAGTATCCTTATTTTCAGCAAGAATCTTAATCGGCCCGGGTTCGGTAATGGTATCTACATATTCTACATTGAATTTTTTTCTCATCCACTCGTTAGTGGGAATCTGAATCCGACCATCCATGCAATTTATCGCAGTAGTAAAAGTTCCGTGATGACTCATATTCAACCTCCAACGCCTACTCAAGAATATGGCTGTACCTTTCGTAGAGATACAGCCATATCATTGTTCTAATTATCGGGCCTACTATTTAACCTTACCTTCAATGGCAACTTCGTTTTTCTTGGCAACCGCTTTCTTGATGACCGGTTTCAAGAAGATAATCGCCAGAACGATACCGACCACGGCCAGCCCCAGAACATAAGGGAAGACTGACAGGTAGCTTCCGGTGCTTTGTTTAATCGCTCCAGCCAGCTGAGGTCCGGCAATAGCGCCAGCTCCATAGGCCAGGAAGACTATTCCATAGCAGTTAGCATAATCGCACATTCCGAAATAGGAGGCAGTGGCTGACGGAGCAATAGCCAGCCAACCGCCCAGGCAAGCCCACAGGATAGCGAAACCGATAATATAAATTGCGCTGCCCGCTCCGGAAAACCAGAAGAGCATGGCTGAAGCGATGGCAATCAGGGCAAAAGACAGGATGGCAGTATTCCGGGGAGTCAATTTATCATTTAACATACCGAACACTGGTCTGCCACCCCCATTAAAGATCGCGAAAACACCCACCAGCATTGTCGCCAAAGCAGACTGTACTCCGAAAGCTTCCGTGCCGACGGGTTTGGCGATACCGATAGCCATCAAACCCGCGAGACAACCAATGAAGTAGCAAATCCAGAGACCATAAAAAGTAGCGGTCTTAACCATTTCTCCCCGGTAACATTCGCAGGTAACCGCTCCCGGTTTTGGCGCCGGAGCTTTCCAACCTTTGGGAGTCCATCCGGGGGTCGGGAAAGATAGAGGCAATGACAGGAGAATGGTAATCACTATGAATGCAATACCGAAATAACGGAAAGTGTTCTGGATACCTGATGAACCGATAAAAACATTAGCCAGATTACCTGTCACAAAAGCTGAAAAACCAAAGCCGAAAAGTGCCAGACCCACGGCCAAGCCACGCTTATCCGGGAACCATTTGGTAGCCACATTGACCGGGCAACCATATGCAATTCCTACTCCTGCCCCACCCACAACTCCGTAGGTAATGCAAAGCAAGGGAATTGAGGTGGAAATAGAAGCCAGCAGCCATCCCAGACCGCAGAGAATACCACCGACGATAGCGACTTTCCTGGGACCATATTTAGTGATGAACTTTCCCGTTAAAGGCATCGCTATAGCAAAACAAGCCAGGAAAATGGAAAAAGGCAATTGTGCTTCAGATGCAGTGACCGTGATTCCTTTAGTCTTGAAGAAGCTGGTCAAGGGGGTGACGAAAACGCTCCAAGAATAGATGGCGCCCAGACAAAGGTTGATAACCAGACAAAAGACTACTAACAGCCATCTCCCTTTTTCCGGTTCCATTCCGAACGGGCGTACAAGTTTGGCTGCCGGGGTTCCGGCGGCGGTTCCAGCCATAAAATTGATACCTCCTATTTCCAAATTAATAACGCAATTCGTGAATAGTATACTTCATTTAACCCGGTTTTGGAAAGTATATTTTTCATGATATGTCAACCGCTTCATTAACCTCCGGCGAAATATTATCATAATGGACCGGTTTATTAGATGATTGACACTCAACAGATGCGGGAACTAATATTTTCAGTGTACTATCCAAAATAGGAGAAGCAAATGCAGCAAGGTAATATTGTTAGTGAAACAATAACCAAAATTAAAGATTCTACAAGTAATCCGGCCCCATTGGGCCTACTCGGCTTCGGTATGACCACGGTACTGTTAAATATACATAACGCCGGTTTTTACCCTCTGAATACTATGATACTGGCAATGGGTATCTTTTACGGAGGAATTGCTCAAATTATCGCGGGTATTATGGAATGGAAGAAAGGTAATACCTTCGGTACTGCCGCTTTCACTTCTTACGGTCTTTTCTGGTTAAGCCTGGTTGCTTTGTGGCTAATACCTACCACCACTCAAAATACTGCTCTGGTTGCGACTTCCAAACCGGCTATGGCAGCCTACTTCTTTATGTGGGGTCTCTTCACTCTGGTCATGTTCATCGGTACCTTAAAATTGAACAAGGCTCTCATGTTCGTCTTCGGCTCATTAACTATCTTGTTCTTCCTCCTGACTATCCGGGATGCCACCGGTAGCGCTATTGTCGCCAAAATTACTGGTTACGAGGGAATTATCTGCGGACTTTCCGCTATCTATACGGCTCTGGCCCAGGTCTTAAATGAAGTTTATGGAAGAGTTGTCCTATCAATCGGCCCCGTCACCCCGAAAACAGACAAAGCCGGTAAAGTAGCCTACGCCAAATAAAGGTCTGGAAAACTGATATCAATTACAGGGGGCCCTGGAGATTCCGGGTCCTCTTCTTTTACCCTGATCAGGAGCCGATTTTTTCAATGCCAATTATTTGCTCACAAAAAGTCTCTGCTCTAAGATATTATTCCACGGGGTAATTATTTTATTGGATGCTTTCCCTGGTTCGCCCGCGCCTTAAATCGAATTAACGATCAGCGATCCGTCCATCTCCCAAGCTAAGTGTTGAACCCCCATGAAATAATCATTTCCGGTGGCTTTCCGAGGCTAAATTAACAGATTTGTATTCTTTTCTGGGTTGTGCTAGAATACTAAATTGTGTTGTCAGAGCGGTTGTTTGACAGAGCACTTTAAGACAGATCAGAAAACAAATCAACAAAATTCCTTGAGAAAGTGTATTGACAAACACTTCCGAATCTGATAGTATATCAAATGCAACTGAAAAATATCCTGAAATGTGGAAGGTGTTGCTAGAGTTTATGAGGTTAGTGAAAACATAAACAACTAAAAGGTGATGGTGCCGAGCGAAGGCTTGGTGCGAGTCACCAAGCCTTTTTTGCGTCTCAGGGTAGTTGCGCGAACCTTAACAAGTGAATAGGGGCTAATATCAAATCTGAATCAGGTCAAGCGGTGAAGGCACACGGTGGATGCCTTGGCATCAAGAGCCGATGAAGGACGTGGCACGACTGCGATAAGCCTCGGTGAGCTGTCCAGCAAGCTTAGCCGGGGATTTCCGAATGAGGCAACT
>DEUU01000286.1 GCA_002362735.1 Dehalococcoidia bacterium UBA3254 | reverse complement strand
ATGTCTGATAATTGAAAAAGAGCAAATTCGATTTGACGGCAGAAATCCAGGCTTTTCTGGAACTCCTTCTCAGTTTCACCGGGAAATCCTACGATCAAATCCGTCGTAATCGCTATTTCTGGTATTTCAGACTTTAAAAGACGTATTGCCGCATAGTAATCCGCAGTATTGTATCTCCGGTGCATTCTCATTAATACGGTATCGTTTCCGCTTTGCAGGGAAAGGTGAAAATGACGGCACAGCCGCGGATTTCTCCAGAGTTGAATTAGATCAGGACTGATTTCCTGTGGCTGCAGTGAAGATACCCTTAAACGGGGGATATCCGTTTTCAACAAAATATCTTTCAGTAATTCGTTTAGACCTTTCTCCTGATCATTATAGCGGCCGATCTCTGTACCTGTCAGGACAACCTCCTGATATCCTTCCTCAAATCTCCGGTTGATTTGATCGACAACTTCTTTAGAATCCAGACTCTTTTCTTTGCCTCTTGCAAATGGAACAATACAATACGAACAGGATTGATTACAACCGTCTTGAATTCGAATGAAAGATCGGGTCTTTTTGAATTGATTTGGCATTGGCCCGGATTTGGAACGATTTCCTGGGCCCGAACTTTCCAGCAATTGTTTGATGTTGAGCTTATCTTTATTCCCTACTACCAGATCAACTCCTTCTATCCGTTTCAACTCATCGCTGGCAATTTCAGCGTAGCATCCTGTGGCAATAATTTTAGCTTTCGGGTTCCTTCGATGAACCATCCTTATTATCTGGCGCGATTTCCGGTCCGCCACATGAGTTACCGTGCAGGTATTTAAAATAAAAATATCCGGTTGATCCTCAACAGATACAATTTTATATCCGGATTCAGCTAACTGCCTTGAAAGAAGTTCAGTTTCAGCCTGATTTAACTTACAACCCAGAGTTTCGAAGGCTGCGGTTACACATTTCCCTGGATTTTCTGCATCTTGATTCAATTTATTGATAGTTCGCTCCTAATCGCATTATAGAGGTCGCTTCATAAATGGGTCAAGGAATTTTCACACTACCATCTTAAAGTGTAATATAATAGTAACGATCATGACGTTTTGTTCCTTTGGATAATAACACGATGCAAAATATCCCGCAGAATACGTTTTCTTACCAGCAAAGGCCCGGCGATCGATTTTACCGCGTTCCGCGCCTGCAGCCCCTCCGAATTATCATTCCGAATATCCGTCCAAAAAGGCCACTGGGATTTTCCTTATTAACACTGGTCTACGGATTCGCCGCGATGATCGCCCTGGGGACTGTTCTCCTTATTCTTCCAATCTCCAGCAAAACCGGGGAATGGACCGGTTTAATAAATAGCCTTTTCACTTCTACTTCAGCAGTTTGTGTGACCGGATTGGTGGTAGTGGATACTCTGGACCACTGGAGTATGTTCGGCCAGTTCGTCATCATGGTCCTGATTCAGCTGGGAGGCTTAGGATTCATGACAGTTACCACCGTTTTACTAATGGCTGCCGGGCGCAGGATCGGTCTACGTGGAAGGCTCCTCCTCAGCGAGTCTGTGGGTGTTTCAGGGATGGGAGGGATTGTCAGATTAGCGCGTAATATCTTGTTTTTCACTTTAATTGCAGAAGTTACGGGTGCCATTATTTTTTATATTCGTTTTTTCGAGCAATATGGCTGGATACAGGGTATCTGGAAAGCCATTTTTCAATCAGTTTCCGCTTTCAATAACGCCGGGTTTGATCTTTTCGGGGGATTTCGGAGTTTGTCAGACTACCACTCGGATTACCTGGTATTATTAACTACTGCGGGCTTAGTTATTCTAGGCGGTATCAGCTTTGTAGCCGTCAATAATATCTATCGCTCCAGAGGCCTGCATAATGCTTCCATAGATACCAAATTGGTATTGTTAATAACTGCAATTCTTCTTATCCTGGGGACCACAGTTATTTTGGTAATAGAATTTGGAAATCCTGGAACTTTGGGTAATTTATCTTTATCGGAAAAAATTCTCAACGCTTTTTTCCAATCCGTAACTTCCAGGACTTCCGGATTCGATACTTTCAGCACTGGGTCCATGTCTTCTTATGCTCTGTATTTCACCATGATATTGATGTTCATTGGCGGCGTTGCTGGTTCAACGGCAGGCGGTATTAAAGTCAACACCTTTGGAATGATTATCATCACGATTTGGAACACAATCAGGGGAAAAGAGCATCCGGGAGTTTTTGGTCGCGAATTTCCGATACAACAGATCTTTCGAGGTATGACTTTACTGGTTCTTTCGCTGGGCATTATCGTCATCTGGTTTCTGGTCCTTTCCGCTACAGATCACTTTCCTTCAATCAATATTCTTTTCGAAACAATTTCAGCTTTTGGCACAGTCGGACTGACGACCGGAATTACACCCGCTCTATCGATCATCGGTAAAATATTTATTATCTTTATGATGTTTATTGGAAGATTGGGACCGTTAACTCTGACCATGGCTCTTGCCAAAGCCCAGCAGACCAGTCAATTCCGTTACCCTCAAGAATCGATAAGAATTGGTTAGGAGATAAAGATGGGAAAACAAATAATTGTTATCGGGCTCGGCAGGTTTGGAGCCAGTGTCTCCAGTACTCTATGTAGTATCGGTCATGAAGTTCTGGCCATAGACACGGAAGAATCTCTGGTTCAACAGATGGCTTCCCAGATAACGCACGTAGTTCAAGCCGATCCTACTAATGAGATGGCTCTTCGTAATTTGGGTATCAGTAATTACGATATCGGGATCGTGACTATCCCCGTAATAGAAACCAGCGTAATTTCTACCATTTTGCTAAAAAAATTAGGAGTTCGCTATGTGATTGCCCGGGCCGTAAGCGAACTACATGAAACCATATTAACAAAAATCGGCGCTGATAAGGTCGTTTATCCAGAGAAGGAAATGGGTACAGGCATCGCCTATGTTTTGACTCTCGGAGATGTGATAGATTATATTCCTGTTACTTCTGCATACGGCGTAGTCAAGATGTTAGTGCCTTCCTATTTTGAAGGCAAGTCTCTTTCTGACATCGGTTTCGGACACCGTGGTAGATGGGAAGTGCTGGTATTGCTGCTCCAGCGTAAACAGGAAATTTTGGTAAGTCCCAGTAGCACAGAATTTATCAAATCCGGAGATGTCCTGGTTGTGGCAGGAAACTGGGAAAAACTTGAGGATCTTTTCTCGCAGGTACAAAAATACAAGATTTCGAGTTAAAAATTCTTTTTAAACGAAAACGGGCGAGATGAATTCTCGCCCGTTTTCGTTTTACCTTATTGTAACTCTAGTTTTCAGGAACTATTTGATAATAATTCCATCCGTGTCCGCCTCTGGGCATCGGCATTTGTCTGGGTTGAGGTATTTGATCAGGACTGGATGGAACATTACCGGAGGTAACATCAGCTGGTCTCGCTCCCAGAATGACCTGGACATCCGTGTTGGTCCCTCCTCGAGCGATGGTTAATTTGATCGAATCTCCAACTTTCTTCGTCGCAATATAGGTTTGTAGATCACTGATTGTTTTTATCGCTTTGCCATCAACTGCGGTAATTATGTCACCGCCGGTACCAGGTTGACCGGCTGTTGAAGAAGCGCCGGCAGCTACGATTCCAGCAGTTGCTGCCGGACCGCCGGAAACCACGCTTACCACGTATACACCCTGATTAATTGTAACTCCCAGTGTTTTTGCCAGGGTAGAGGTCAGATTCGTCCCGCTGATCCCGATCCACGGACGTTGTACCTGCGTGCCTGCTTCCAAATTAGGAATAACATTCTTCGCAACGTCTGAAGGTACGGCAAACCCGATACCTCTCGCACCAGTAGCAGTTGACTCAATGGCGGTGTTAATTCCGATCACAGATCCATTCGCATCCAGTAAAGGCCCGCCGGAGTTGCCCGGATTAAGCGATGCATCAGTTTGCAACATCCCGGTTAAATTACCGATACTGCGATTCAATCCGCTGATGACACCCACTGTAACCGTGTTATCCAGACCGTAGGGATTGCCGATGGCGATCGCCATCTGTCCGGGGGTGACGGTACTGGAATTTCCGAGCGTTAATGGAGTGATCCCGGATACGGCTGAAGCGTCTACACTAATCACTGCCAGGTCGTCGTTAGCATCTGTACCGAGAACTTTAGCGCTAGTTGTATTTCCACCCTTTAGTTTAACCTGTACTGTTGAGGCCCCTTCTACCACATGATTATTGGTCAGTATATATCCAACTGTATTGCCGCTATCGAAGCCTATTAAGAAACCCGATCCCTGTGCTTCCTGTAATGATCTTCCGAAGTAGCTGGTGTTTTGTTGAGTTACATCTATTTCTACGACTGCCGGACTGGCATTGTTGTAAATTGAAGTGACGGTGCTTTCGTTATACAAAATCGGGTCCGCGGAAACATTCTTGGCAGCAAAGAGATTCCCTGAACCCACGGCGTAAGCTGCTGCGGCTACTACCAGCACAATCAAAACAGCTATAATTTTGCTTTTTAATGTCTTCACTTGCTTTCTCCTTTAACCTTTTTATTCTGGCCCATGAAACACTGGATTATTTAAGTTAACTATTATAAAGTCACAATCTGTCAGATTTGATTTTAACCCCTTCCTTTCCTCCTGTAACTATCATTCCCCAAAGTCTTCATACTTACATATTATTAGGCCTTTATTAAGATCTTATTAAGATTGACGGTCTAAATTAAACTCGAATATAGGTAAATATAGTGTTTAAAATAAAGGTTAACTTTTGTAAAAACGTTATGTCAAGATAAGACTTCAGGAAACAAAAGGCGGCATTTCTAACTTGTACTTAATGGGGGAGTCTATTACGCTGTAATATATACGGTGAAAGTGATCGCCGGAGTAAGGGGAGTACTGTCATTATTTACCAATTGAACAGAATAACAGTGAAATCCTTCCTCTACCGCTTTCATTATGTTC
>DEUU01000395.1 GCA_002362735.1 Dehalococcoidia bacterium UBA3254 | reverse complement strand
AATATTTAGATCAATCTGGTCATCGCCAAATGTGCACCAGATTTTTTCCCTGGTGCCATCCCTGAACGTGATATCAACATAAGGCGCCCGGGGTTTTCTATTGTAAATTTTCTCAACGTTATCAACGGTTGGCTCGCCATCTGGCCAAAACTGTTTATATCGGATGAACATCCCCGCATAAGGAGATTTATCTTTTTTCGCGAGGAAATCTTGAAAATAGATCGATTGACTGGATACATGATTGATCATGAAATCATACATTAGAAAGTAACTTTTAGAAAGCGTGGCTAAATCACTCCAATTCCCGAATACTGGGTCCACAATATCGTACCGCATTGGTGAAAATCCGCGGTCCGATGAGAAGGGGAAAAAGGGTAAAACATGCACCCCGGCGATCGCATCTTTAATATGATTGTCTAAAATATACTGGAGTTCAGAAATATTTGTGCCCAAACTATTTGGATATGTAATCAACATAACGCCATTTTTAAATTTCATATTACGTCTTCTTAATAAAGTATGTATTTATTGTCTCAAAAGGCTGTTTTTCAAATCGACCAACTATTATCCGCTGCTAGATCTACCATTCAGTAAACATGCTAAGTATATATCACAAATAGCAATATCAGTTATTAATGAGCTTTTTTAAAATGGTCTTTTTGTGCCCGCTTCGGTCTTATGCTATGATTTTCAGAGAAATAATCATAATTTTAGTCAATATCGAGTGTTTTTAAACAAGGTCTCAGATACATGAACAGACCCAAATTGTGGACTAAGGACTTTCTGGCGGTCTCTTTTTCTAATCTTTTTACGGCTTTAAATTTTTATCTTCTTCTAGTAATTATTTCCGTATACGCCACCGATACTTTTCATTCATCTCCAAGTGCAGCCGGTTTGGCAGCGAGCATCTTTGTCATTGGAGGCATTGCAACCCGTCTCTCCTTAGGAAGATGGATTGAAAGAATCGGTCGTAAAAAGATGCTTCTTATAGGGTTAGCCACAACTTTGGTAGTTACTGGATTGTATTTCATTGTCCAAAGTTATCTTGTACTTCTAATCATCCGCTTCCTGCACGGGGCTGCTTTTGGGATAGCAACTACAGCGGCTGGAGCCATTGTAGCGAATGTTGTTCCTGGGGAGAGGAGGGGCGAAGGCATGGCTTATTTTATATCTTTAGGCCCTACTTTGGCCGCAGCTATAGGTCCCTTCTTAGGAATATTTTTTACTCAGCATGGTAGTTATTCTACGATGTTCCTGGTCTGTTTAATTTTTGCTACCTTGAGCCTGGTGATCACGTCTTTTTTATCGGTTCCTGAAGTAACGCTAACCCGAGAACAATTAAGGGAGACCCAAGCACTTAAATTTAGCACCTTTCTGGAAACTAAGGCCTTACCTATTTCTATTGTAGGGGCAGTTATCTATTTTGGTTATTCCAGTATTATCTCCTTCTTTGCCATATATACCAAAGAAATCGATCTGGCAGAAATAGCCCGCTACTTTTTTATTGTCTATTCTATTGCTATCCTGATTTCCCGGCCATTCGCTGGAATGTGGTTCGACCGAAAAGGCGCCAATAGTGTTATGTACCCGGCCATTTTACTCTTTGTGATCGGACTTTACATCCTGAGTCAAACCCGAAATGGATTCACGCTTTTGTTATCCGGAGGTTTGATTGGTCTCGGGCTAGGAACCATTCAATCCAGTTGCCAAGCAATAGCTGTTATTGTCACTCCTCTACATCGGACCGGGTTAGCAACTTCTACATTTTTGATGTTTATCGATATTGCTGTAGGTATCGGACCGGTCATTTTTGGATTATTTATACCTCTAGCCGGATACCGTGGTATGTATGAAGGTGCAGCCATTTGGGTGTTGATCAGTTTACTACTATACTATCTTTTACACGCGAAAAAAGCCGTTCGTAGAAAGGTGGAAGATACAAAAACTTGAACCCGTTAATATAGTTATCAAATAATAAAAATATCCATTCGCAAAATTGATCATAAGAAATCCTTCCAAAGAGTACCTATTGCAGGACTCAGACCATTCATCTGTACTTTTAGTAGGGGGGTAACATTATTTGCGATGGGGTTGTTTTGACTTTTACAATGTCAATGGTTCAGGGTCAATTTGTAATCATGAAGTTAGTGACGGTTATGCATATAGTAAAAATATAGCGGGCTATTAATAGACTCGAACCAATAACCTCCGTTTCCTTGATTAAGGTTAACACCAAATTATTATGTTGGTCCATTTTCGTCCCCGGCCAATAATTATCTAATTATGCTCCCTAATGAATAGTCCATTTGGATGTGTCCGGCTGTATCTTCAGAAGGTCAGTATATTTAGTTTTTATCTGGAGAGGGTCGGTAATTAGCAGATATTGGTCCGTTTGGCTGTCCCAGGCTGGCCAATCGATAAGTCCTTTAACATTGGGATTGCCCATTTTGGCAAAGCTGGTCCATATCGTTTCAATGTTATCGGCTACTTTATGATCGGAAGCGGATATCGAAGGTACCGGGGATTTAGCTCCGGAAGACGTGTATCCACCTTTGGCGGCAGCCCAGGCTTCGGCATCATCGAGGGCGCCGAACACATAATGCAATTCCATCCCATGGGCAGCTACACAGCCTTCCCGTTTCCAGCCTTCCGGCACCTGATCAAAGACCGCAGCGTAACCTCGCGATTCAGCCGTACTTTTCCCGATCAGCAGCCTTAAGTAGTCCTTGATCATCATATCGGCAATAAGAGAACCCGGGCCAGTCAATTCTCCTTTATTAGCCACGATGAGGTAGGGGACCTGATTCCTCCGTCCAGTCTGGAACAGGTTGACCAGCGTATCCGGTAAAAACCAGCCGTCATGTACCACGTGCCATGGTCCCATGAACAGGTATT
>DEUU01000469.1 GCA_002362735.1 Dehalococcoidia bacterium UBA3254 | reverse complement strand
TCATCACGGCACCAAGTATATACATCGGTACTGCCACCCCTATTTCAGCAATACCCGACCAGTGACATTTCATCGGAACAGGCACACTGTTAGCTACCTCAATCGCTTTTCCCTGAGACTCGCAGTCGGTAAACCTTGGAATAGCTACCAAGGCTATGGATATTAGTATAATGACTATTCCCATTACCTTAAACAATTTCATTCCTCCAAACAAATATTGGGGGGGACGGAAGGGCTTTTATGCTTATGTTTATCGATACTATATTTTTAGATTAAGCTGTATAAATACCATTGTCTGTCATTTAAATTGAACAATCCTGTCATTCAATTCATTACAGACAAAAAAGTAAGCAGAGTGAGTCAAGAAGATTTAGAACGTATCTGAGGAGACTATTATCGCGGGGTATGCCGGAGGGAATACGCCATAGCTTCAGCCTTGTTCCTCAGGTGAAGTTTCTCAATAATCCGGTGTACATAGGTTGAAGCGGACCCCTTACTAATGAAAAGTTTATTGGCGATCTCTACGGTCGTTAAGCCATCACCAATTAGTGAGAGTACCTCTTTCTCCCTAGGGCTCAGGGTTGGCTCTTCTCCAGCCTTTTTTAACTCGAGGCAAAGCTTAGATGTCATCTCCCGTGATAGAATCGCCTCACCCCGTACGACTCTTCTTATAGCATCGATGACATCTTTAATATTGGTCTTCTTAAGTAAATATCCATCTGAACCAAAACGCATGGCCCGAAGAAGGTCGTCCTCTTGTTCAGAAACCGTTAAAAACAAGAACTTAACCCCCTCTAATTTCTTTTTGATGCTCAACATTGATTCAAGTCCATTACGGCAAGGCATGTTTATGTCCATCATAATAATGTCGGGTCTAAGCGAAAGTGCCTTTTCTTCGGCTTCGATACCGTCTTCAGCTTCTCCAATTATTTTCATATCTGGCTGACTGCTGACTGCAATATTTAGACCTTCGCGCACAACCGGATGATCGTCAACGACCAGTACGCTTATTGGGTTGAAAGTAGCACTTCCAATGGACATTTTCTCGGAACCTCCAGTTGGATTTTGGTGCTAATTCCGGGACTGCTCATAACATCTAAATGACCACCAACAGATTCAGCTCTCTCTTTCATTACCGTCAAGCCTCGACCGTCCATCTGACTGGTCTTGTTAAAACCGCACCCGTTATCAGCTATTGTTACCTTCAGTTGGCTATTAGAATTGAAGAGTTGGACAACAATATTATTGCATTTTGAATGTTTAATCGCGTTGCGTAATGCTTCCTCACAAATGTGCATGGCCTCGCTCTGGACAAGTTCATCTAAATCTTGATTCAGACCATATTCCTTAAGTTCATAACTAATCCCGTATTCTGTCTCACATTTATTCAAGTATGTCTTTAGTTCGTCTACAAACGAACCACCCAATTTATGACTTCTTAGTGAACTGATGAGGTTTCTGGCATCTGTTTCAGCTTCCTCTAAAAGACTGTCGATTTTTTTATCAGCGAGCGATTGGTCAGATCGTGACATACCATTGCGTTGCATCTGAATCTGCCAACGTATTCCATATATAGTTTGGCAGAGACTGTCATGAATTTCGCGTGCTAGTTGCTGGCGTTCGAATAGAATCGCCTTTACCGTAAAGAGTTGTCTGTTTTTCACATTCATGAGATAAGGAAGTATGCTCGCCAGGAAAAGAGCAAGCAGATATATTACAAAGTCGTTAAACTCAGCCATCGAATCTGGTACTCCGGTGGTCGAATGTATAAAGAATGATGCAAGCACATAGCCAAAAGTCACCATAACGATCACAAATGTGTATATTCGCTCTAGTAAAATAGCAGCCGTGACAACGGGGGCTAGTGAGTACAGGATAAAGGGACTGTGTATTCCTCCACTTAAGATTACCAAAATGGAACATACTGATACATCTAGCGAAAAAAGGATTACATTGATCACGATAGATTCATGCCACCTTAGAGGTTGGATCATCTTAAAAGAGGTGTAAATGCTTGCGCCGATTCCAAGTAGAATTGATGAAAAGAGGTAATCCGGTCCAGTAGGGAACAACAATATCTGGATCCAGACGAGCGCCAGAATTACTACGTAAAACCATTGACGAATTAAAAAGCGCTTGTCTATAATTCTTGTTCGATTTAAAAGCTCTCGTTTGGATGTCAATCAAAACTCCGCTTATAGTGCATTCACTCCTAATTGTTTGTCAGTATCCCTCTTGTGACTCAAATTTTAGTTGATTATAATTTCATTATATTATCTAACTAAACATTAGTGGGTTTTCTTAAATATATATTGATTGCATTTCGGAAATAATTGTGTAAACTTGCTATTGAAGAAAGATAATTAGCTCAAGTCTATAAGTAAAAACCGCAAGAAAAAAAGGAGGAAATTACCTAGATGTTAGTCAGGTTTGATTCCAAAGATTGAATCCGCGATCATCCTCTCAGACATATCAAATGGAAGAGGATGAAGTGAGGGAGAAAAATATTGTCCGACTAAAAGAGGGGGAGCGTAACCAATTCAAGGAGATAATCACTAAAGGGAAAACGGTGGTTTTTATAATTAAGCGTGCTAGTATCATGCTGAAAACGGATACGGATGGTCCTACCTGGCCGGAATAAGCAACAGCCCAGGCTTTTTCGTTGCATCTCTGTACTGTGGGCTGTATCCGTAAAAGATTTGTAGTACAGGGATTGGAAGCGACGCTAGGACGTAAGAAGCAGTAAAAGTCTTCGCGTGAGCCAACCTTTGCTGGGACCTCGAAAGCTCATCTAATAGCCTTAAGCTGTAGTAAACCACCGGAAGGGCGCAGTCGCTGGACCCTGAGGCTACTGGCGTACGGGGAGCCGAACATCCTATTTTAAACATGACAACGAAATCAGATTGGTATCACTAACCAGGGAGGGTCAATATAGTCTCAAAGGTTATGTAAAACAAGTCTTGGTCTTTTAAGGAATCTAAATAGAGACATGGTTCGAACCTATTAGTACCCGTTTCGTCACATCCAAAACACAAAAAACACACAATTAACTCACCTGAACAGTACTCTCGCAGATACTCCGACATGGGCACTTCCCTGAATTAGTTGTCAACAAACGCTTTTAAGATTTCAACTTGGGAGGTGGTTTGGGTTTTAATTGCGCTTCAGTTAAGGATTCCCCCAATCCCAGAACGTTAATCAATCGGGACTGGTCGGACATGACCAGTTTGGTATTATCCTGCAATGAGGCCTGAGTGACTTCTAGTTGTTTCAGAAGTTGAGCATTTCCCACAAAGTACTCGTTAGCAGCTTTGGACACATTTTCAATCGCTTTAGCTTGGCCTTCAGCTCTTAATATAGCTGATTGTTTGTCGCCCTCCGCCACCAATATCGCATTTTGTTTATCTCCCTCTGCCTCAAGTATTTGCTTTTGGCGATAGGCTTCCGCATCCAGAATAGTCGCTCGCTTCTCTCTTTCCGCCTTCATCTGCTTGCTCATGGCCTCGGTAATATCATGAGGCGGGAGGATTTCCTTAACCTCTACCCGGGTTACCTTCACCCCCCACTTATCAGTAGCCTCATCAAGGGTTGTTCTGAGAGAAGAATTGATACGTTCCCTCGATGCCAGCGTTTCATCCAGGCTCATGTCACCTACCAGGTTTCTGAGATTTGTCTGAGCCAGCTTACTTATGGCGACGTAAAAATTGGCAACTTCATATCTGACAGCCTTAGCATCTGTAACGTAGTAGTAGACTACAGCATCTACGGTTACGCCAACGTTGTCCTTGGTAATGACCGCCTGAGGCTCTATATCCAGAACGGTTTCGCGCATGTCGATTCTAGCTCTCAGCGTGTCTGCAAAAGGCACCAGAAACCTTAAACCCGGGTCCAGCGTTTCTTTGTAGCGGCCAAACCTTTCTACAATACCTTTTTCAGCCTGCCGGATGGTGACAATCGATTTAGCCAGAGTCACCAGCACCACTATTGCCAGAATAACCAGGAAAATTATCAGTCCTAATGGCATTATGTGCCTCCTTTAGTTTTTGCAACGGTCAAAGTTACACCCTGGATTCCGGTAACTATGATCTCCGCATCTTTTTCGATAATTTCTTCTGCTCTCGCTCTCCATTCCTCATTTCCCACCTTGACCAGACCGTGACCAATAGGAGTGATGCTTTGTAAAACAATTCCCTTTTTACCGATGATGGTATCGATGTTAGTTTTCTCTTTTCGTGTTGCAGTCCATCTGTGAATGTATCTCCTGCCCAAAGCTACATAAGCGAGGCAAATTACCAGAGTAACAATCAGAGTGAGTACCCAATTATGTAACGGCCAGGTAGCCAGCCCGCCGATGACGAAGGCCGACCCCAGAAACACCAGATCCAGTCCTGTCTCTACCCCGACCATGAGCTCAAGTAGTATCATCACCAGACCGATTCCGATGAATACTAACCATATCCATGAATCGCCAAATTCCATCTGATCTCCCTTATTCCCGGGATTCCAATCTCAACTCGCTGTGAATTGATCCAGGTCCCGCTTTAATAGTTATTAAGTTTACTCTGTCCGTTTTTGGTTTATGCTTACGAGTTAGTAAATGTTTACTTATAATATATTTTTGAACTAATCTTGTCAAGCTTGCTTGCCCGAGGAATTGTTTTTTGAAGGTAATTCCTTATTCAAGGTGTTGCCAAACATGTAACCTGAGAATAGTCCAATCCATACGAAGTGCCGGTATTCTTGACGAGGTAGTGATATTCCGATAGCCTTAAATCATGGGATACAGAAAAGGGAACATAGCTTTTGCACTTCTCAACATGGCCACCACAACCGCTGAAGAAGCGGTATTGTTAATAATCCTGTTTGTGATCCTGCCCAAACTTGGGATAAATGTCCATTTGTGGATAATTATCGTATTACCTTTAACGTGGGCAGCCTGGTCCTATCTGACTTACAGAATCGGGGCAAGGGCTATCGCCAAAATGCCGGTTTTGGGGGCGGAAGCTCTGATTGGAGTCAGGTGCCGAACGACCACACCGCTGTCTCCCGAAGGATATGTTAAGGTTGGCAGCGAGCTATGGCAGGCCCACTCAATAGACGGTAATCTCAACTCAGAGGATGATATAATCATTGTTGAAGTCAGGGGGCTGGTCCTTCTAGTCAAGAAGACATCCGGTTCCTCCATTGATAACCACACATGTTCTGGGGACATTGAAAACAAATCAGGAAACCCTGAAATTTAACCATTAAGCATACCAATTGATCTACTAACCATAGGGTTTCAAAACTCAGCTTGCCAGTTATACTTCCAGGGCACTCACTTTTGGCAAAGTGGCTGATACAGTCTGGTATTTAATGTTCTTTCTTCAGAAATCTTCTTCTTACAAATTTTTCTAGCTCTGTTACAAAGAAACCGGCTGGAAGACCGATTAATACAAAAGGCCACCATGATGATGGGAAAGGCACCGTCTTAAACACGTTGTTTAGTGCGGGTAAGTAAACTATCAATAAATCAGCCACAATAGTGAAAGCTATCCCACCCAGCAGCCATTTATTGGAAAAGGGATTGATAGTGAAGCCTGAATTTTGAATGGATCTGGCAGTCATCACATATCCCAGATGAACCAATACTACACTCATAAAAGCAGCCGTCTGCGCCTGGTTGATCACGATATCCGCATTAGAATTGGAATAATGGCCAAAAACCCAATATATCCCAAAAGCAGTCCCTGCCATTACCAGAGAAACCAGTCCTACTCTTTCGAAGAAGAGACGGTTAGCTAGTTTAATCTTAGGATCTCGCGGAGGCACGTCCAGCAAGCCCTTTTCTTTGGGCTCCATCATTAGCGGCATGGTCAGGAATACCGAATCGAACAGATTAATCCATAGAATTTGAATCGGCTCCAGCGGGAGGCGCATCCCGAATAAGGTCACGAATGGAGCAATCAATATGGCCGCCATGATCAATAACGCTTGTCCACCATTCGTGGGCAAGGTATACAGGATTGCTTTTTCCAGATTGTTCCAGGCATGCCGGCCTTCCTCTACAGCCGCTACGATGCTGGCAAAGTTGTCATCCGTCAGAATCATGGAAGCGGCTTCCTTGCTTACCTCCGTTCCGGTAATCCCCATGGCGATACCGATATCGGCAGCTCTCAAGGCCGGGGCATCATTAACCCCATCACCGGTCATAGCCACGATGTGACCCCGTTTTTGTAACTGGCGGGCAATTTGCAACTTATGCTCTGGAGCTACTCTGGCATACACAGAGACCTTATCCACATTATCATATAGGTCTTGAGCCTTCATTTTAGCCAGATCTTCCCCTGTTAGAACGTTATCTGCCGGAGAATCGATTATTCCGAGCTGATAAGCGATGGCTTTAGCAGTTTTGGCATGATCTCCGGTTATCATCACCGTCCGTATTCCTGCCCGCTTGCATTTACGAATAGCTTCAATTACTTCTTCGCGGGGAGGATCTATCATCCCTTGCAACCCCAAAAATACCAGTTGACTGGTATCCTTGCCTTCGATCATTTTTTGTTCTGAGGGGATGCTTTTGTAAGCCAGTCCAATTAATCGAAGACCTTCTGCCGCCATTTCTTCGGTTTTATTTAATATCTGATCGGCTTCAAGTGTCTGGACGCCGTTGTCAGCCAACTGATAACGGCACATCCTCAGGATTACTTCAGGCGAGCCTTTGAAATACAATAAATTATTCGTTCCATTTTCGTGCAAAGTGGCCATATACATCCGGTCGGACTCAAAGGGTATCTCATCTAGTCTATCCATTTTTTGAGTTATCCCGGCTTTAGCAGCGGCGACGACCAGCGCTCCTTCGGTGGGGTCCCCGATGATCTCATATTTTCCTTCCTTATTTGCCAATGTTGCATTACTGCAAAAGAATCCGGCTTTTAAACTCTGGACTAATACGCTTGTCTCTAAAACCGTTTCCGGTTGTCCGTCTCTATTAAATACACCGGAGGGTTGATACCCGGCTCCGCTCACGGAGTATTCTTTACCGCCTGTATATATTTTCACCACTGTCATCTCGTTCTTAGTCAGAGTACCGGTTTTATCTGAACAGATTACTGTGGTGCTTCCCAACGTTTCAGCTGCCGGTAATAGACGTATCAGGGCATTTCTTTTAGCCATGGCAGAGGCGGATAAAGCCAGGATCGATGTTACGAGCATGGGCAACATCTCCGGCACCGCGGCTACTATAAGGGCAATCGTCGCCAGGAAGCTGTAAGAAAAACTAAAGCCAACCAGGTATCCTAGCAACAGGTTCAAACCACCCAGGATGAAGATGGCTATTATCAAAGTTTTAGTAAATTGGGCAATCTTGCGCTGTAAGGGAGTAGCCACCTTGCGCGTACCCTTGACCAATTTAGCAATCTTGCCGAACTCGGTATTTTCTGCCGTACTCACGACCACGCCCCTGGCCGAACCACGGGTAACGAATGTACCGTTAAAAACCATGCAGAGTTGGTCTCCCGGAAATAAATTGGGTCTTGATATCGGAAGGATGTTTTTTTCTACCGGCACGGATTCACCGGTTAGAGCCGATTCATCAATTGCTATTTCCTTAGTAAATAAAAGGCGTAGGTCCGCGGGAATCCGGTCACCGCTATTCAGGACTACTATATCTCCCGGCACCAGTTCCCACGTTGCAATAATTTTTTGTTCGCCATCTCGAATAACCAGGCTCTCCCGGACAATCATCTGGCGTAAAGCTTCCAAAGCTGATTCAGTTTTGCCTTCTTGAAAGAAACCCAGGACTACATTCAGAATAACCACTCCGAGGATAACCGCCGTATCCGGAAGCATGTGTTCGCCGCGTAAAGTCAGAATTCCGGTAATTAGTGCTGCCGCGAGTAGAATATATACCATCGGGTTATTGAACTGACGCAACAAACGCTTTAGGACATTGGGCTTTATGGCTAGTAACTCGTTAGGACCGTATTCCCTCAAACGTTCCTGAGCTTCGCCTGATGTAAGTCCGTGGGTATCAGCGTTTAGCTTTTTAAGAGTTTCCTCGATCGACAGTTGGTACCAATTTCTTTCATCAATCATTTAAACAACACACTATCTTCTTAAAGTATATAAAAACCTGGTTTATGATGTGAATATCATCGCTGCGAAAATGTACCTATGTTGATCCGGGTTGCGAATGACCCAGGTATAGATATCAAGGAAAATTATATGGAAGATTTTTCAGATGGACGTATCAACAGCAAGGGTTTCTTTCCTGATTCAAGTATCTTGCCGGAAACGCTTCCCAGAACCCATTTGATAGCGGCTGATTTGCCGTGGGATGACATGGCAACGATGTCTATACTCTCTTGAATGGTGGTTTCGATGATTATCTGGGCGACGTCGCCTGTTTTTGCTACTGTTTTAACCGTGAAACCTTCCTTAGATAATATCTGATTGATTTCGTTAAGGTAGGTAACGGTTTCCTGCCTCATCTCTTCAACTTGCTGATGAGTATATGCAAAATGGTCTAACCCACCAATAGTTCGAACATGCTGGCCTTGCTCCAATACCCGCAACAAAATGATTTCGCTCTTCATTCGAGCGGCAATTTCTTTGACATATGGCAATACCCCTTCAGACATAGTTGACCCGTCTAACGGTACCAGAATTTTTCTAAATAAGCCTGATGATTGTTTTTTATCAACATCTTCTGAAGCTCTTATCAATAGAATAGGTATAACTGACTTCTGAATTATTTTTCTCGAAGTGCTGCCGGTTGCCCATGGCATAATCCCGGAATGCCCGTGAGAGACCATAACAATCAAGTTAATTTCATTTTCACCAGCGTAATCTAGAATTTTTGTGTCGGGTTGTCCATCAACCACAATTGTCTTCACTTTTGGCAGAATAATCGCCCCTCGCAGAGATGAACAAACCTCTTCACTCACTTTTTCCAGGTACACATTGCACATATTCCGGTATTTCTCATTAACCTGGTCACATACGGATACCAGATAAATTTCAGAATTCATTGATCTTGCCAATTCCGTAGCATAATTCAGGGCTAGTTCGCCCAAATTTGAACCGTCTAAGGGTACCAATATTCTTTTTAGCATTTTATACTCCTTCAGGCATACATGATAACTAAATATAAACAGCAAGCGCCGACGACAAGAATCATAGCAGGAAGTGCATATTTACAATACCTTCCCCAACTAATTTTATAACCTTCTTTTTCGGCAATTGCGATACCCACAACATTTGCTGATGCTCCAATAGGGGTAGCATTACCCCCAATATCTGTTCCTAAAGCTAATGCCCACGCCTGGGGATGAAGATCGATTCCGGATGTGCTGGAAATACTCTGAATCACCGGCACCATCGTAGCGGCAAAGGGTATATTATCGACGACCGCCGAAGCAAAAGCTGAAACCCATAAAATAACGATCATCACTACAACGATATTTCCACCGGCGATATCCCCGATAAAGGTGGCCAGAATTTTCAATACCCCTGTCTCTTCCAAACCACCGACACACACAAACAACCCTATGAAGAAAAGAAGCGTCTGCCAGTCCAGTCTTTTTAAGATGTGAGCTACCTTTTTCACCGCAGCTAGCATCGTTAACCCAGCGGCAATAAAACCGATTGATGCCACTGAGATACCTGTCATAGCATGAGTTACGAGTAAACCTATAACGAAAAGAAAAATTGCCACATTAATAATGAATGCCCAACGGTTGGTAATGGCTTCCCTGGGATCGGGATATTGTTTTATTTCGGAACCCAAATTCTTTTGAGACTGTAATAACGCCTTGGGGAAAATAACGGCCC
>DEUU01000099.1:4260-6901 GCA_002362735.1 Dehalococcoidia bacterium UBA3254 | reverse complement strand
AAGCCGCGGCACTGGCCTGGGTTACCGTTTCCGGGATGTCCTTTGGTTCCTGGAAAGCACCGCCGACAAAAACCCCTGGTCGGGAGGTATTCAACGGCATAAATCTGTCGGTAGCACAGAAACCGTATTCATTCAGCTCAACACCCAATCGCTTGGCACTATCCACGGCAGATAAACCGGGTTCCATACCAACAGAAAGGATAACCAGGTCAAAATCCTTTTCCTGCAATTGATTGGCTTCGTTGTAGAATGTCGCCCGCAGGTCTTTCGTGCCGGGCACCTGGATGATGCGGGACGGTATGCCCTTGATGTAATTTACTCCCTGTTTTTTTGCCCGCTCGTAATATTGGTCAAAATCCTTACCGTGAGCCCGGATATCCATGTAAAAAATGGTCGCTTCAAGCCCGGGCAAGTGGTCGGCAGCGACCATCGATTGCTTGGTAGAAACCATGCAGCAAACAGAAGAGCAATACTCATTACCGCAGCGTGTATCCCTTGAGCCAACGCACTGGATCCAGGCTACACGTTTGGCTGGATTACCATCGGACCGCCGGATAACATGGCCGTCGAACGGCCCGGAAGCGGATAGCATGCGCTCGAACTGCACGCTGGTGATAACATTAGGATACCGGCCATAGCCGTATTCACCCTTTTTCGCAGCGTCAAATTCTTCAAAACCAGGTGTCAGGATGACAGAGCCGACATTAAGCTCTATTATTTTTTCCGTCATCGAATGGTCGACAGCATGCTGCTCGCAGGCAGCAACGCATTCCTGACACTCGGAACACATGGCACAATTCAGGCAACGCTCAGCTTCTGCCATGGCAGCTTCTTCGGTAAGACCTTCTTCAACCTCGGTAAAATTACCGGCACGTTGAGCAATCGGCAGCATTGCCTGCTCGGCACCCGGTTTCTTTTCTTTACCTTTGGTTTCAGGCAGAAATTCCGTAGCGACCGGTTTTACGGTAGACTCAAAGCGTGCAGACAACATATCCTCGCCTCTGAGATAGCGGTCGATCGATTCCGCCGCCCGCTTACCTGCGGCGACAGCACCGATAACGGAAGCAGTACCTGGAATATTATCACCACCGGCAAATACGCCTTTTACGGATGTTTCCAAAGTGATGTTATCGACCTTGTAGTAATTACGATCGGTTGTCACCCCCATGTTACTGAGCGACTCTTTCTCTACAGATTGACCGATAGCAACAATGATGCGGTCAGCCTTTAATGTCGTTGTCTCGTTTTCATTATAGGCAGGGCTGAATATCCCGTTTTCATCAAAAACCCTGGTGCACCGTTTCAGCTCTATGGCATTGACATTACCGTTTCCAAGAATACGCTTCGGACCCCAACCGTTGTTGATTTTTATATTCTCTTCGAGTGCGGCAGCAACCTCTTCGGGTAAAGCCGGCATCTCGTAACGCTGTTCCAGGCTTACCATCTCAACAGCATCGGCTCCTAAGCGTATGGCAGAACGGGCCACATCAACAGCAACGTTGCCACCGCCAATAACCACTACTTTGCCGTTCAATTTTGGACTTTTGTCCTTGTCTCCGGCCTGACGGAGAAACTCCAAACCGTATTCAATGCCGGTTTTGTTTTCCCCCTCAATGCCGAGTTCCCGGCTGGTTTGGAGACCGACGCTGAGAAAAACGGCCTCATTTTCCTGGCGTAGTTTGTCCATGGAAATATCGATGCCTATACGGGTATTAAAAACAAGCTTAATGCCCTTGCGGCGGATTAGCTCTACTTCGTAGTCCAATACATCTTTCGGCAGGCGATAAGCAGGAATGCCCCATCGCAGCATACCACCGGCTTCTGAAGTCGTTTCATAAACCGTCACTGAATAGCCACGGTCCGCCAGGTCAGCAGCAGCGGTAAGACCGGCTGGCCCAGCACCAACAACAGCAATCTTCTTAGCGCCTGCCGCTGGTGTCTTTTCTTCCGGAAGAGCCAGTTCGCCGGACTTGACCATGTTCATTTCCTGGTCAGAGGCAAAACGCTTTAATAACCTGATGGAAACGGATGAATCAATATCATTACGTGTACATTGAGACTCACAGGGATGAGTGCAAACCCTTCCGCAGATTGCTGATAGCGGGTTTCGCTCCCGAATGAGATTTACGGCCTTGAGGTATTCCTTCTTCTTAATTAACTGAACGTAGCCCTGAACGTTAATGTTCGCCGGGCATTCCACTTTACAAGGGGCATGCCCACTCTTGAGAATTCCAAATTTGTTCGGCGTTGCCTGGGCATAGAGCTTGGCGATCGCCTTTCTGGTTCCCATTTCACGGTCAAATTGATTGGGCACGTTTACCGGACAGGCATCCGTACACTGACCGCAGGCATTGCATTTGGCTTCATCGATATATCTGGGAGAGATCCTGACTTTAGCTGTAAAATTACCCGGCTCTCCTTCCAATCCAATCAGTTCGGAAAGGGTGAGTATCTCAATATTTATATTGCGTGCACATTCGACCAGTTTAGGCGATACAATACAGGTAGCGCAATCGCCGGTAGGGAATGTCTTGTCAAGCTGAGCCATCATACCGCCGATGGCCGCATCACGCTCCACAAGATAAACTTTAAATCCGGAATCAGCGAGGTCGAGGGCTGCCTGAATACCGGCAATACCTCC
>DEUU01000099.1:3587-3999 GCA_002362735.1 Dehalococcoidia bacterium UBA3254 | reverse complement strand
CCTTGAACCAAAACAGCACCTGTTACTTTTTTTTCACTTTTATCCATATCGTAACCCTAAAAATGCTAGTAGTTTTCTCTATACCGCTACTTTCAATTTCTTAAATATAGCTGCCGGACTTACCATGAGTTTATCAAATCCGAGTTCTTTAGGTGGAATACCTAGGGCGAGACCGAGTAATTGTGTAACATAAATAACCGGCATATTATATTTCTTGCCGAGAAGCTTTTCCATATCAGCCTGCCTCACATCAAGGCTGATTTGACACATAGGGCAGGCAACAACAATGCACTCGGCACCAGCAGCCTGTGCCATCTCAATGACCGCAGCCGACCGCCGGACGGTAATTTCCGTCCGTGTAAGGTTTTGCATGCCCCCGCAGCAATCCACTTTGCCTGACCACTCCACATTC
>DEUU01000099.1:2643-3314 GCA_002362735.1 Dehalococcoidia bacterium UBA3254 | reverse complement strand
TGCCGCCCATTACATCGATCAGGTTCTCCAGAATAGTAGGGTTCTCAGGATCATCAAAGCCGGTAGCTTCCGGCGGACGGACCAGGTAACAGCCATAATAGGAGGCCACCTTGAGACCCTTCAACGGATTAACAATTTTCTTACGTAACTTAGCCAATCCAAAGTCTTTTGATACTATCTCGACAAAGTGTCGTACCGGTACAGATCCGTCATACATTTCTCCGAGGTTATCAGCAACTGATTCCCTCATCTCTTCGGAATTTATAATTTCATAGTTGGCCACCTTCGAGCGGTTATAACAGGCGGCACAATTGACTACCATATCCATACCCATTTGTTTGGCCAATAGGAGATTGGCAGAGGCTAACGAAGCCGCCAGTTTCCGGTCGGTCTGATGAGCGGCACTGGCACCGCAACATGTCCAGCCTTTCATTTCATTGAGTTCAATACCAAGTGCTTTCGCAACAGCCAGACATGAATCATGCATGTCGCGGGCAGTGGAATGAGAAGCGCATCCGGGGTAATATGCGTATGTCATTTTCCTGTTCCTTTATCGTGAGTTGCCTTTTTGAAGATACGTTGCACTTTGTCTTTGTCGGCGCCGGACGGCGGCAGTATTGCCATTTTGCCTTTTTTCAGCATAGCAGGGAACTTATCCAAATCCTGTTTCA
>DEUU01000099.1:0-2284 GCA_002362735.1 Dehalococcoidia bacterium UBA3254 | reverse complement strand
GCATCACCCTCCGGTCTGGCAACCCCTTTTTCCACAGCGAGAGACTTCAAGGCATCGATAACGGCAGTAAAGTTTATCTGATTTGGACATCTGGCGTAACATGTCTCACAGGAGAGGCATGTCCAGATGAGGTCGGTCTGTAATAATTCGTCTCCAGCGCCTAGCTGCAGTCTTCGTATTATCTCAGAAGGGGGCGACTCGGTCTGGTCTGCTACAGGGCATCCAATAGAACATTTCTTACACTGGTAGCAGGCGCTTAAAGTAACATCTGCTTTTTCCTGAACAGCTTTTAGAAGGCCTCCAGCGGCTTTCTGTTTTGTAATTCTTGTCGTCATTTTCGATACTCTCTCATAAAATTAAAATACCTATTCGTCCGACTCGATTTTGGCGTTTGCCGACAGTTTAGCCGGAGCAACCTTTCGGTAGACTGCATTGGGCTGCCTGCGTTTGCCCTCCACAGTCAGCAGGGCATCTACTGTAATCCCGAATAAACGCTCATTCTCCTGAAGATAGGGTAAGATAGTTTCCCAGTCCTGATCAGTCATCTTGAAAAAGTTACCACCATTCAATTGCTCCCAGACAAGATACTTATGGGGATCGCGTACATATATGGCTCCTCCCGAAGCGAGAGAGAACAGGTTACTGCCGGGATAGGGTTCTTTCAATTCAACTATATTGCCTTTATCATCGAATGTAATACCGTTTAAAATAACAAAACCGCCGCCCGCGAAGACATCGCCGGCCATGAACGATTCAGCAAGGAAGTCCAGGCACGTACCGTTAATTACAACCCTTGGTTTACCCACGGAATTGATTAGAGGACGGCCTGCAGCATTACCCAAAACAAAAACCGAGCCGCCTTTTGCGCCGTACAGAAATGTTTGTCCGGTGTCACCGTGGATAACCAACTTACCGGCTTTAATAATCTGACCTAACTGGTCCTGGGCATTACCGTGGACAGTAATCGTCAAACCGTCGATGCCAGAAGCAAGGTAATCGCCATCACTGTCATAGACATCGATAGTAACGCCCTCAGTATGCGGTCCCAGGCCGCAGCCGGTAAAACGCTGTCCGGCACAGTTAAAAACGATGAAATGTTTCCAGCCCTTCATGTAAGCATCCATTATGAGCGAGGCATCACACTGGTTGCCTTCCGGTGGGAAGCCAAGGGTATCGATCACCAGGGTCGTCTCGCCCACATGTGGTTCCCTTAATAGTTCTCTGGTCTTGTAATCGATCAGCCGGAATTCGTTTGCCAATGTTTCCTTGATCAGAGGAATAAGGGCAAACAATTGGCGCAAAGCAGTGCGTACAATATGGAGGATGTGCTTACGTTTTTTCGTGCCCGTATCATATCGCCGGTCGTTCAGGAGCGTTAATATCTCAATAGCTTTCGCAAAATTATTCGAATCTTTAGCCAGTGCGATAACTGTTTCACAGGCAAAACGAACTTCGGCAAAGGACCATTCGGTAATATTTTGAGTAAAATAACGGAAGGCCATGGTGCTGCCTACATCCAAATGCTCGCGAACACCGTTTTGAATCATATTGCCATTTGAACCGGATAGGTTTATTTCCTCTGATAGATTGCCAACTTCTCTTCCGGACGGTAGATTTACAGGAACCCCGAATTTGTCGGCACAATTCAGCCGGTATTTCTCGTTTTGGTCTTTTTCAAGCGTAAATATAAATGACCCGCCATCCGTCGAACTGCCGCCCCTGGCATTCCAGTATTTGTCAGCGACCGGGCAGATACGGCTGTCATCATTCGACATGCTCAGCAATGTTGCGTCAATTGCCTGCTTTTCAGAACAGATCAAGCCAACCTGTACTTCACCGTCAGCAAAAGCGAAGACCTGCGGGCGAAGCATGGAGGTATCGGTAATACCCATGAGCTGAAATCGGTCAGACGTCTGCAGAGTACGGGCGATAATAAAGAACCATGGACCGTCCGGTGAAGCATGAATATGGGTTGCCTGCAATGCACGGTAGACGGACTGCTTCTCTTTGGGCAGTCTGTCGAAATCCAATTCTGTGGTGGGGGCCAGAGCCTCGATAATATATTCAAGAGGATATTTGTAAATTCTATCGAGTAGATCAAATATTTGAATCGAGACCTCGGTATCAGTAAGGAATTGTGGGTAGATATTACGTTGCACCAAATATTCGCATACCGAGGCGTAGTTTGCAAAATCACCGTTATGAACGAGGGCGGTGTTGATCGCTCCGAAGGGATGGGCACCACCTGGATGCCAGACCCGGCCCTTGGTGGGGAATCGCTGGT
>DEUU01000457.1 GCA_002362735.1 Dehalococcoidia bacterium UBA3254 | reverse complement strand
ACATCGGCGTAAAGTTAGGCTGCGGTGCATATATGATGGAATTGGTACGAGAAAAATACGGTCCTTTTGACATTAAAGATGCAGTCTCTTTATCACAGGTAGACGATGCCTGCCGCAGCGGAACGCTAGAAACGCTCCTGTACCCGGTGGATTCGGTTCTAACTAACATGCCGGCTCTCGTTCTCAACGAGGATGGCGCTCAAAAAGTAATCAACGGTATCGATCTCGCTCAAACCGACCTTCTGCAATTTACTCACTGCTCCGATCAAACAACTATTCCTCAATTTACTGAAAACCGGAAACTCGAAACTGGAAACTATAAGTACTGTCGCGCATATTCCGCCGGCGGAGCTCTCATCGCGGTTTTAAAATACCGGGATGAATCGGTAAGCTGGCACCCCGAAAAAGTATTTTTAACGATCTAGAAGTCTAAAATACTCTTAAATCCTGAAGCCCGAATCTTAAATCAATTGATATTGTTGACACCGTGTCTGTAAAGTAGGACAATGGAATTCGGTTAGTAACAAGCTTTATCCGGTCCGACCAAAGAAAGTGAGGATAGGACCACTGAGGGAAAATAGCGGTCTAAGAGGGGTGGTAAGCTAATGAAGATTGCCCTAGTTTCCCCGTATGACTTCGCTTATCCGGGAGGGGTAGTCCATCATATTATCGCACTGGAAAACCAGCTTTCGAAGCTGGGACATGATGTTAAGGTAATCGCACCCGCTTCCAAAGCGTTTACCGAGTTGGGAGATAAATTTATCCCGATCGGTAAACCTCGTGCTATCCCAACCAGCGGCTCTATCGCACGTATTTCTTTATCACTTCGTCTTGCCGACAGGATCAAAGAGGTACTGGAACGCGAGAAGTTTGATATCGTTCACCTTCATGAGCCTTTCATGCCAATGCTGTGCAGTGCGGTACTGCGTTTCTCTAATACGGTAAATGTCGGGACTTTTCACGCTGCCGCCGGCCGGCCCGGTTACTATTTCGGCTGGCCTGTCAGTGCTGTGATGATCTACCGGCGGGCTCCGAAACTGAGTGCCAAGATTGCCGTGTCGACTGCCGCTCTGAGATACCATAAGAAATGGGTACGCGGCGATTTCCAAATCATTCCTAATGGAATTGATACTCACCAGTTCTCGCCGGAGATTAAGCCCATTCCGGAATACTGTGACGGCAAATTGAACATTTTATTTGTCGGGAGACTGGAAAGCCGCAAAGGCCTTTCTTATTTACTTAAAGCGTATAGCACTTTAAAACAGAAAGCTCATAACATTCGTTTGATTGTTGTAGGACCAGGCAGGATCCGGCGCAGAGCATACGAGAGCTTTGTAAAGAAAAATAATATTGAAGATGTGATTTTTACAGGTCGTGTTTCTGAGGAGATGAAACCGCGTTACTACCGCACTGCTGACATTTTTTGTGCTCCGGCTACCGGACGCGAGAGTTTCGGTATCGTTCTCCTCGAAGCAATGGCTACAGGTAGACCGGTTGTTGCTTCCGGTATCGAGGGGTTCCGCTGTGTCATAACCAATGGTATAGAAGGAATTCTGGTGCCACCCAAAAATGATAAGAAGCTTGCTCAAGCGTTGCTGAAGCTGATTAATAACCCGAAGCTGCGGGCTAAAATGGGCAAAAATGGTCTTGAAAAGGCACAGCAATATAGCTGGGAGAAGGTGGCTCGCCAGGTACTCGATACTTATACAAAGGTGCTTTCCGAGAACCGCCGGCAAGACTACAAACAACTTCAGAGTATACTTTCAAAATAAAGAGTTTTAGTATCGATAATGGGATTTCGTAAAGATATAGCAACGCGCCTGACCCGTCCGCTGGTGCGGATTATTGCACGTACCAGTATTACGCCGAACGCTCTAACCTGGACGGGTTTTTTGTTGATTGTAGCAGCGGCGGCAGTAATCGCTACCGGACACCTCTTTGCCGGTGGCTGGGTTTTCCTGTTCGCATCAGCTTTCGATTTGCTTGATGGAGCTTTAGCTCGTATCACCGGTAAAACGACTGATTTCGGCGCTGCTCTGGATTCTACTCTGGACCGTTTTTCCGAAGCTATTGTACTGTTAGCGATAATGTTCGTCTATGCCCGTGACCAATCATACTGGCTGGGGTTGTTAACCGGATTTACCATGATTTGCTCATTCCTGGTCAGCTACGTCCGTGCCAGAGCGGAGGGATTGGGGCTTAAATTAACGGAGGGATTTTTTACACGGGCGGAGAGGGTAGTCGTCCTGGGTCTGGGTTTGCTTTTGAGCCAATTTAGTGGTATTCTGGCAATTGCTCTGGCAATCATTACTGTACTCAGTTTTTTTACTGCAGCTCAGAGGCTGTTCCTGGTACGGCAAAAATTGAAAGAGCGTGATGAAAAAGTTGGTAATCAGTAAACAGTCTTCAGTGATAAGTTGATAAGGGAAAACAGGTACTTCTTAAACTGATAATTGGATACTAAAAACTGAAAAACTGGTAAATCGGGAGGGTTTCATGCCGGCAGTCGCAATAATAGGAGCACAGTGGGGAGACGAAGGCAAAGGCAAGATAGTGGATTTGCTTGCCCAAAAGTCCGATGTAGTAGTGCGTTTTTCAGGTGGGGACAATGCCGGTCATACGGTAGTAAATTCCCGCGGTGAATTCAAATTACACCTGGTGCCATCAGGTATCTTTTCGGAAAAAGCAACCTGCGTTATGGGCAACGGGATGGCTATCAATCCGGCCGTACTGTTAGATGAACTGAACGACCTTAAAAAACGGCGTATCGATTGCTCACAGCTATATATCAGCGACCGTGCCCATTTAATAATGCCCTATCATATTTTGTTCGATGGCATCGAAGAAGAATTACGCGGCGGCCAGGCTATCGGCACTACGCGCAAGGGTATTGGTCCGGTTTATGCCGATAAGATGTCCCGCATGGGGATCCGTGCCGGCGACTTGCTTGATAAAAAAGCATTTAAAGAGCTGTTAAGTTCAATTTTGCAGATAAAGAATGCTATATTAACAAAAGTATACGGGAAAGCAGCCCTGTCACTGGAAGAGGTATACACGCAATATTGCGAGTATGGTCAAAGGCTTGCGGAATATATTACAGATACTACGGTAATTCTAGATAAAGCATATAAGGAAGGCAAAATAATTTTGCTGGAAGGTGCCCAGGGGTTCTTGCTCGATCCTGATTTCGGTACTTACCCTTATACGACTTCTTCGTCACCAATGTCGGCCAATGCCTGTCTGGGTTCCGGATTAAGCCCATTCCAGCTTAAACGTGCTATCGGTGTTTTTAAGGCGTATTGTACCAGGGTAGGCGGCGGACCGATGCCTACGGAATTGAACGATGAAACAGGCGAACTGATCAGGAAAATCGGTCATGAATATGGGACTACCACAGGCAGACCGCGGCGCTGCGGCTGGTTCGATGCTGTGATAGGCCGGTACAGCACCCGTCTTAACGGTTTTAACGGGGCGGTTATTACCCGGCTGGATATCCTGGATACGCTGCCTGTTTTAAAAATATGTACCGGATACCGCATAGGTGCAAGGTATATCGATTATGTACCGGGGAATATAAAAGAATTAGAAAATTGCCGGCCGGTCTATGAGGAAATGCAGGGATGGCGGTGTCCCACGTCCGACATCCGTAACTATAAAGACCTGCCGCTGGGAGCCCGCCAGTATATAAACCGTATCGAGGAGCTCATTGAATGCCCGGTTAACATCGTATCCGTAGGCCAGCAGGACGATCAAACAATCCATATTTCCTCGGCCTTTTAGCCCATGAAAAAATAAGCGTACCAAGTAAGCTTTGGGAGCCATCCCGACAGGTCGGGATGGCTTATTTTATATCCGGCAGGTCTAGTATTACCGGCTCAGACCGGTTTGAAAAGGGACTTTTAACACCGGTCAAAGAAGTTA
>DEUU01000389.1 GCA_002362735.1 Dehalococcoidia bacterium UBA3254 | reverse complement strand
AATTATCCGACCAGCAGGGGGTATGCGTATGGTTTACATAACATGGAGATATTCGCCGGCCGTCTTCCAGCGATTAAGGGGCAATTAGTCGGTCCGCTTACCTGGGGGTTGAGTGTTACCGATGGAAACGGCAAGGCTATCATTTACGATGATACACTGGGAGACGCCGTACCAAAGTTTTTACGGCTCAAGGCAGCATGGCAGGAGGAGAAGCTTAGCCGGATAGCAAAAAATACGGTAGTTTTCCTCGACGAGCCCTACATGACGGCTTTCGGTTCCGCGACTTTTACCCTCTCACGAGAAAAGGTTATTGCCATGATAGATGAAGTACTGCAGGGCATCAAAGGGACAAAAGGCATTCATTGCTGTGCCAATACCGATTGGTCGGTGCTGCTGGCGACAGGAACGGATATTATCAGCTTCGATACTTATAATTTTGCCGCATCGTTATCCTTGTATCCCGCTGAAATGGAAGCTTTTCTCAACCGCGGCGGGGCGGTAGCCTGGGGTATTGTACCCAATACGGTTGAAGCTCTGAATAAAGAATCGGTCAACAGCCTCCGTGACAGGCTGGAAGACGCCATGTCGCCGTTTGTAAAAAAAGGTATTCCCTTTAAGCATCTGGTCGAACACGGGTTGCTCACGCCGAGTTGCGGACTTGCCGGACTGTCTGAAGAAATGGCGGAACGTGTCCTGGAGCTGCTGGCTGACCTGTCTTCCGACATTAGAGCAAAGTACAGCAGTTAAAGTTACAGGTAATAATAAATGTAACTATGAACCATTTAATGATAAATACTATTTGCTAATTGTTAATTGTTTGCTATTCTTAAATCAAAAATCTTGAATCCGTTTCTTATTTTGTGCCTGTCTTCCCGTTTCTTGTGTAAAGAAGAACGGTATTAAGCACAGGAAACAGAATCCGGCACAAAATAAAAACGGGGCAATAGCGTTCGTTTCCGCCAGTTTACCGGCAGCCCAGGCAAATACCAGTCCGCCTAGCCCGCCAAGTCCCGAACTCAGGCTGGTCGCGGTACTGGCATACCTGACTCCGATACCCTTTATCTCCGCAATCATAGCATTAATAATAGGCAGAAGGCTGCCGAAACTTAACCCGCCGATAATGACAAGCGTCCATATCACAGGTGGAGTGCTGAATACCGCCATGAGGGCGGTCATCGAGATGTAGATCAAACATGGAACAATATAAAATATCTTTCTCCGTCCATATTTATCGGAAAGGGCAGGAACCGGCAGAGAGGTAATTACTGTTACCAGTAAAAACGCGGTAAGAGATAAAGATGAGGAGACCTCCGTCCATCCGTTATTTTGCAGGTATTGAGGCAGATAGCCAACAAACCCGACAAAAGAACCTACAATTCCAAAGAAAGTTACCGAGCAAAGCCAAACATCTCTGTTTCCGACAGCATGGCGCATGGATTCTCCGAACGGGGCTCTGGCAACGGTCGTGGTGCCGGAGGGTTCCTTGATTATTACCAGCCACAGCAAAGCAAATATAAGCAGAATGCCTCCGTACAGGTAAAACGTATTCTGCCATCCGTGCAGTAGCGGGGCTACCACTGTAGCACTCACTGCGGCTCCTGTCGCCATTCCGACACGGTTTAAGCTCCACCATATACCGCTCGCAGACCCTACCTGCCTGGCGGGAAACCATATAAAGATCGATTTTACTACCACCGAAGGCAGAGCACCGATGATTCCGCCGCCAATGAACATCATGATCGAAAGGAACAGGGAATCTCTAATCAGTCCCCGGAGACCATAGGAAATTACGACAATTAACGTAATAATAAATATTCCTGTCTTAGGTCCTACTTTATCGCCCAGAAGACCTCCGGGCAGCGAGAGAAACAGCCCGCCAAAGGTCGTCATACCCCAGATCATCCCGAGCTGTGACGCATTAAGTCCCAGGTCATTGCCGATCAGAGGCAGCATCACCGGAGTACAGAATTGCTGCATGTAAGTAGTGAATCCGATAAGAATCACCAGGGATAACATCAGCCATTTATTGGTGCCGTTTTCTTTTAAGGCCATAAGGGCATTTCTCCTGAACAAAATACTGAATTGCAATCGAATAATACAGTTATTATAAACTCATTTAGACCTGACTGCATTAGCTCAGAGCCAGGTGCTTTGCACCTGTTACTTGCTGTTTGCCACCTGTTACGGTATATTATTTCTATGAACAAGAAGCAGAAAGTTGCTTTGATGAAACACCGGCGGAAGGTAAAAAAACTCAAAGAAGAAAGAAAAGCCGCTAGAGGACACAAATAACCGGCTTATCGTCAAACAATTTTACCGGATCTAAAAAACCGATTGTTCAGAGGCTGCATGTTTGATAAAAACGCTTTTTCAGCCTGATGTATTCTGTGCTGTTTCCCGATACTGAAGAAGAGGTGAACCACACGATTTAATGTCGGAACTACCCGAGCTGGTCCGTGCTCTGTTAAAACCGGATGCATATCCCGAACCGGTTACACGGATAGAGTTGATGCAGACCCAGATGTCTTTTATATTCATTACCGGTGATTTTGTATATAAAGTTAAAAAACCGGTAAATCTGGGCTACCTGGACTATACAACCTTACCGCAGCGCGAATTCTTTTGCCGCAAGGAAGTTGAGCTAAATCGTCGTCTTTGCCCACAGACTTATCTGAGCGTCCTGCCGGTCACGAAATACGAACAAAAAATAACCGTCAACGGCCAGGGCGAGGTTATCGATTATGCGGTTAGGATGCGTTATCTGCCGCAGCAGTCCATGATGAATGTTCTCATCGGACGGGATATGGTAACTGCTGAAATGGTGGAGCGGGTTGCGGCTAAAATGGCGGATTTCCACAATACAGC
>DEUU01000271.1 GCA_002362735.1 Dehalococcoidia bacterium UBA3254 | reverse complement strand
TTTAAGAAGCTGATACGTAAGCAAATTTCTTTTCTTAGGAACAACAGCCGGGTAATGATTAGTCAACAGCATTACATTTCCTCGTTACCGCACGCTGATATACCAGTCTGATTCTCCCTAGCAGCACTTTTTCACTGACGGTTCTATTCTCTCATGTTTTTCTTGCAGAAATTCGTTGATTACCATTTTGATCTTATCTTCCGGCACTTCCGTTTCTCCCCTGTTTCTGTGACCTGAGACCTACTATATTGCCGTTGGCATCTTTGAGGTGTGCAATTACCATACCTCCACCTACCTCTTTGATATCCTGCTGAATGACCCCCCGGCGTCTACCAAAGTCTGCATGCTGTTTTTGATATCGGTCACGTCAATAGAGCAGATAACTGCCTGGCCGGTGGGATCTAAGCCAACTTCCTGATTGTCAATGTTATAGCCTACATAATATTCTCCATCTACGTAGGGTTTAATACCTGAAAATTTACTAAAAAAGTTCTTTTGTCTTTTACAGGTCTTTTGCAGGATATACGATCAGTTTGATGTTATTCGCCATACTAGCCCTCTCTCGAGACTATTACCTTTCTCTGCAATAAAGTTACTCTCGATAGCAGCATTTCTCACTGATGGTCTCATTCCTGTTTTCTCATGGTAACGACGCAAGTCCCGGCTGGACGTCCTGTTTTGGGGTTCGAGTCCCAAGTGTATCTGATAGATTTATTTGTATGTGTTCAAAGAAACAAGTCTCCCAGCTCATGAACCTAAGAAAAGCACTACACGGTTTGATCGACGATTCCTAATTTCTGACATTTATTATGCGTATTCTATCATTAAAAGTTATGATTTCATTTTTTTTAAAATAAATATTTTTATATACTGTTAAAAGCAATCATTAAAATCAATGTGATTTGCATGCGGGCGAACGCTGGAATTTTAATATTTATAGGTGTCCTGTTTCTGCTAGGAACAGCAGGGGCAGCGGTGGGGATTCCGGATACTCTTACTGTCACTTCCGATAAACCATGGATCAATGCCAATAATGTTGATCAATCGACGATTACCGTAACAGTAGTGAATACTACACCGGGATATAATGGATTTGTACCCGGAGCTACTGTTAACCTTGCAGTTGATCCTTTATATGGAACACTAAACCCCACAACGGTTACTACAAATCCGTCTGGAATGGCTTCGAGCACCTTCAGTGTAAAGACAAAGAGTGGATCACCACAAATAATTGCAACTATACTTGCAACATCGATCTCTAATTCAACAATTCAGAACATCGATCATGACAACCCCTATTACTCTTATTTCTCGCATCAGACGAATGCGGAAGTTGCCTCTGAAATCCCATTTAACATATCCATTACAGACCGTTGGGGAAATCCAGTAGATAACAAAAAAGAAGTAGCATTAGCCTTACCGATGCACACGACTAGCCTTCATGTTCACGGTCCTGCCCCGGATGATTGTAATTTTGTTGGATACGGACATGATATTTCTCCTGTCATTGATTCCAATGGGAATCTTTCAATAAAAGTTAAATTAACCTCAAAAATTGGATCAAATTATGTTCTGAGGGATAAATTCTGGAGTATTTCAGACAAATTTGAATGGGTTGATACAAAGGCAACCGGTATACCGTATTCTATGACGGGGACAATTTCTGACGGAGGAATTCTACCGGTCGGCACTACACCATTTATCATTGACTATTTTCTTTATGACGTATACGGCAATCCGGTTAACAATCGATCGATTTGGGTAAATACAACCCTTCCCGGCGAACAACAAATTTATACTTCGAATTCTCTTGGGCGGATCCAATTATCGTACGGCCCTAAAATCAGCATAAGCGATATCAATATCACCGCCACTTCAATCGATAATAATACCGTAATCAATACCCTCGTTGCTCACTTTATCAGTGGAGCGCCGACAAATATGGTGCTTGCAGTGACCCCCCAGACTATGCCAAGCCGGGAAATTCCTACCTCTCAACCGGCACAGGTTATAGGAAAAGTAACGGATTTTGTCGGAAACCCGGTACAGGGGGAAATTGTAACATTTACCATTTCTCCTCCCGCAAATACTCCAGCTAATGTAACGGTAACAGCTGGCCCAAGTTTCAGCAGTGCATCAGGCGTAACAACAATCAATGCAACAACAAATAGCGATGGAAATGCCATTGCATATTTCTATCCTGGTTCATTTACCATCCAGCAAAGTGATCCAAATTATAGTGGTTCTGCCTCCGGATCATGTTTTGTCAGCGCTACCTGGAAATCTATCCCTTCCGTAGATCCCCCTATCCAAGTGCAATGGAAAAATTACCCATATCTTTCTGTAACGGCAGATGCAACTCCTCAAACGGTTAAAGTAAACGATACCGTTAATGTGAACATAACCGTTAAAGGAGACGGTTATATGATGCAGCAGCACCCTATCACCGTAATGCTGGATTTGGAAACCACTGCAAATATGAAGGCTGCTAACGGTAACACGACCCGTCTTGATGATATGAAAGGATCATCAAAAATTTTTGTCGATAATTTGACTCTGGGTCAAGATCAGGTAGGTCTTGAAACCTTTGGGGATATAACAGATAATGCCGGTTTAATTCTTAACGCTTCATATAATTTTCCTCAGGTAAAGAGCAATATAGATGCTCTGGTAACGAAGGGGGGTAGCAAAAATATGCCCCAATCGATTACTGACTCGGTTTTCAGGATAACCAATAACCCGACTTTGCATCCCCAGGAGGTTCGGGCAATTATTGTAGCTGGTGACCAGGATCCTGGTACATTAGGCCCCTTGGTAAAGGAAACATGGACCGATAACAACATCCGTGTATTCACAATTTTATTCGTATCCTCTAAGGGGGGCACCTGTGCTACAAGTGATAGTAAAGTATTAGCTATGCAACAGTTCGCACAGCTTGCCGGTGGGAAATCCTATTGTGTAGCTTCAAAAAGCGCTATGGATCTTGCCTTTGCTGATATCGCGGGTGTACTGAAATCACTGGCTGGCGTGAATGCCACAATGGATTTGTCGTTTGAGAATGTTGAGGTCAATAGCACCCCCGTAAGTGGTGGCCAGGTGTTTGATTATATTCCCTATACGAAAACGACCTGGCAAAACGGGACAGTAACCAATGAGGACCAATCCAGTAATTGGGTACCACCGGATTATCAGCTGCATTTTGATATCGGAACCCTTCACGTTGGTGATATATGGCAATCAGAATACCGGCTCAAAGTTAAACAGACCGGTCTGATCAGCCTCTTTGGTCCGACCTCAAAGATTGCATTCAATAATGGAACCGATTCACTGAATCTTCCTGAAGTGTATATCTCTTCACTTACAAACGTAACAACACCCGGGTCACAAGCCGGGACCCTTGTTTTATCAAACCTTAGTGTTACAAAAACAGGAAAAATTACCGATACTATCCCTGTCAACTGGAATTTGAAATATACGGGAATCGCTAAAGCTACCGAGACCATGTATTATTCGCAAGATAACGGACCTTGGATCCTGTTTAGTACCCAGTCTGACATCAGTCCGGGAGATTTAATCCAGAATGCCCAACTGGATGTAAGAAAACTCCCTCCGGGCGGTTACCGGATAAAAATACATGCAGTTGCCCCGGATGCCATTGATGATGAAGAGATCACAGAAACGATTACGGTGGGTAGTGCCGGGATCTTTATCAGATTACAATAAACCATTCTTTATTTTACGAATTTGTTGATTAGATTCATCTAGGGTATTCTACTTGGAGAGAACTAATTGACTTATGGGTAATGCATTCCGCGGTACCTTCAAGGGAGCATAAATTAATGAAGATATATTCTATTGCTCTACTAAAAGGTCTGTTCGACATTGTTCCACAATTGAATTTACAAAGATATAAAAAACAGTGGCGGTCCAGCAGTAAGTTTTGCGAGCGAACGCCGGAAACCGCCAATGAGATATCGTAGTCCTATATTAAAATTGTATGCTTTAACTGTAGAGAGCAGATTGACAAAGTAAAAATGCTAGCGGCGAAAAAACTGTATTGTTAAAAATTCCACACAGAACAACC
>DEUU01000406.1:1627-3225 GCA_002362735.1 Dehalococcoidia bacterium UBA3254 | reverse complement strand
AATTAGTAACTTTTTCAGCAACACCCACTTGTCCGGTCCCATCTGGCTCTCGAATTTGTCACCTATTCAGTTGTTAACCGCTGTTTCAGGTCATATTATCTCCCTGTTTCGGGGTATTTTCCCCGTATCTAACCGGCCACAGCCGGTATACCGGGTAATATTTCCGGCGGCTGCCATAGTATCCTAGACATCCGCTTGATATTGGAGACAGTAGCCGACAGGAGGGTATGTATCCTGGCCTTGTTTAACCCCCGGTAGCGGCACCGCCTCATCCCGCAGTACCGGGCCAGGTCGGCGACCTTGTGTTCGACCTTGTATCGGTTCCGGTAGGCTTCTTTTCCTTCTTCTGAATTTAGCCTTTCTTTCATCTGCCGATAATACGGTTCGTAGACACTGAAGTGTACCTGTCTACCGTGTATTTTTGATTTACCTGGGTAACACCGGGATTTCATCTCGCAATTATTACACTGGTTATGCTTGAAGTTGAAGAGGATGCCGGTTCTCTTCTGTTTATTTGTGATCACTATCTCCGGGGTGTGTCCAATAACGGTACATCCTGCCGGGCAGGTCAGGGTATCCGCTTCGGCATCGTATTTGAAGTCGTCCTGGGTAAAACAGTCAACTCCTGCCGGGTTGATTTTCTCTTTGACACTCAGATAACCGGTGATCTGCTTGTTTTCCAGTATGGCGAGGTTGTTACCGCTACTGTAGGCCTTGTCGCCGCTGATTTCTTCGGGTTTGATGTCATGGGCTTTCTCCTGCTGCTTAAGTAATTCAGGTAACTGGCTGCCGTCGTCCTTATTGGCCGGGGTGGTCTCCACAGCGGTGATGATCTCCGACTCCTCTTCCACCACTATGTGTCCCTTATAACCCGCCCAGCTCTTCCCGGTCTTCTTACCCGCCCGGGCTTCGGCATCTACCGGGCTGACCAGTCTATCCTTAGCCCCGTCATCTCTATCGGCTACCGCTTTCTCCAGCAACTGGAGATTGGTTTGCAAGTCCGCGGTGACTTTCAGCTTCCTGGCCTTTAGTTCTTGAGTAACTTCATCCAGTAGCTTTCCCGCCTGTTCGATCTCCTCTTCCAGATTATCTTCCTTACGGGCGAATCTGTCCTGTTTGACCATCTGTATATCTGGTAAGCCTAGCTTATTAGCAAGGCTTGCATCCTGTTTCTGAATAGTCTGTAAGACGTTACGGCGGCACATCTTGATCAGTCCGGTCAGGCTGGTCACCGCCATGTCGGCAATGATATGGGTGGAATCGATGATCTGCCGTTTCCCTTTCACCAGCTTCTTCTCGATGCATTGCTTCACGATCTGCTGGAAAACCTGTCTGAATTTCTCTTCGCCCAGTCTGGTGGTACGGAAGACAGAGATGGTGGTGTCGTCCGGTACTTCCTCATCCACTGCCAGGCCCAGGAAGTATTTATACGCCAGGTTGATACGGGCGTTGGCCACTACTTCTCGATCCGAATCACCATAGATGTACTGTAAGAGGCACAGCCGGAGCATGAATTCGGGGTCTTCCGCTGGCCTTCCGAAGTCTGGATTATATCTGTCCTTGACCAGGTCGCTAACGAAGGATAAATCAACGACCGC
>DEUU01000406.1:0-1303 GCA_002362735.1 Dehalococcoidia bacterium UBA3254 | reverse complement strand
CGTAGAATGAGTCCTGAGGTACCCTTTTCTTGAGCATTTTACTTACCTCACATGTGATTCGGACTCATTGTACAGTAAAAAACCAGATATCGCGAACAAGTTACTAGAGTTCATCGATTCTCATATTACTTGACCATTTAGTCTCTTTATTAGATTCATAATTGTAACTAAAAACTATGTTAGCTATCTATAACTCTTTAATAAATACTCGCCTTATACACGATGCTTTTCAAAATTTCATTTTACTAATCTGGAAATTGGATCATCAAGTATTTTCTTTAAAAGATATCTACAAGCTTCATCTTCGTTACTAAAAATTTGCTCGTTAATTTTCTCTCCTCTTTCAAAATAATAGGCATACCATGTTCCATACCTTTCTTCAAGGATAAATCGATTATCATAATTATCCGGGCCATTTAAAGAATAAATATTAGGCGAAATATGCTCTTTATTAAGTACATCCTCTAATTGTTCTCTATTCATGGTACCCTCCCTAGATAACCTTCTGCTATCAGCTGATTGATCGATGTTGGCAAACGATATTGGGTTCCAAATCCAAATTGATTATACCAAGGAGCAGTAATACTTTTTTGTACGGTGAAAGCGCTAGTAACTTGATAGGTTGCTTCAGGAGTTCCAATCAAGTTGGGAGGTAATGATCGCATTTCGAAAGGTGTCCCATACGGAGAAGCATATCTTCCAGTCTCTGGTCCTATACGGCTTATGATTGTTCTAGGTGCTAAAGTTTCTTCGGTCCAAGTCCCAATAGCCCCAAGATTTGGGGGACGGCCTGCAGGATCAACCCAAGGTATGAGTGCTTTTGAAGCAGTCGTACTTACTCCAGCTTCGCTACTCCCTGCTGCTGATACCACTCCAGAAGTACCAGCTACAGTCGCAACAGTGGAAGCTATTACAACTGCTGCAGTTCCTGTAGCATGGCCCCATCCAAGAGGAGTACTGAAGTCATAATATGACTTAATTCCTTCCCATGTTTGTGCTGGAGTCGTTTGAAAATCCTGAAAAGTTGCTTGGCCGGATGCTATTTGAGTGATGGGTTTAATTACTTGAGTATATAACTGATATGGTGGAAAAGCCGATTCCAAGGTACCGAGGAGTGATTCACCAACACCCTTGAAAAATTGCCCAATAGAACTCCAATTCGGCCAATGACCTGTGGGGTCGTTATATTTTAGCGGATTGTTCAGACAATATGAATATCTGTTCAATGATTGTGGATTACTTGGATTAGGTACAATCGTATCCGCACTGATGAATCTGCCAATCGTGGGGTCATAATACCTGG
>DEUU01000405.1 GCA_002362735.1 Dehalococcoidia bacterium UBA3254 | reverse complement strand
ATATTTCCCTTCCGGTGCTCGGCCAAAACCAGTAATCCGCTCATTTAGGACAGGCCCCCTTTCTCCTTGATAATCCCGGCTAATTTCTTCGTCGTTTCCTCTATAGTGCCGATAAGGATTTCTGTCGCCTTGGTAGACTGCGGTATAAATAGTCTTTCGATTTTGACTTTAGCTCCGGCTTCTCCGACCTCTCCCGAATTCAGTCCTATTTCAGCCAGACCTGATTTTTGAATTTCCAGGCGGGATGCTTTGCGAATGCCCATAATGCTGACATAGCGGGGTTCATTTATGCCAGTTTGAATCGTGACCAGTGCCGGAAGCTGCATTTCTACTACTTCTTCCAAACCTCCTTCCAATTCGCGGTGGACTTTTACTTTTTTGTCCATGATTTCCAGATTGTTGACCACGGTAGCATGAGGTATACCCAGGTACTCCCCAATAGCAGGACCGATTTGGGCCTGTAAATCATCACTGGCTTGCGCGCCCGTCATAACCAGATCGAAATTCAAGTTTTTAATCGAATTAGCCAGAATTCTGGCGGTCCCTGCTGAGTCCCCGCCTGAAAAAGCAGCATCGAATAGGCGGACCGCTTTATCCACACCGGTTGCCAGGCAGCGTCTCAATGTATCTTCCGAACCTTCTGGCCCCAGGGTGATGGCAGTAACCGTACCGCCAAACTTTTCTTTTATCTGGACCGCCTCTTCAATGGCGTAACGGTCGCACTCATTTATGTCGAATACCAGTCCCTGCTCCACGATCTGATGTTCGTCTTTAGCAATGGCAACATCCGCCTCGCTGGTATCTGGAACTCTTTTCACAAAAACGATAATATCCAAAGGTGCTCCTTTCTTTTTCCTTTTATGTCATTCCAGACATAATCCAAACCGCCCTATCTCTCCCAAAACTTTAAACTTATAACTTATCAATCACTACTCAACTACTCTATTTCCCCAAAATAAACCGGGCGATATTGTTCTTATGAATATCCCTTGTCCCTTCGACCAGTTCCGTGCTCTTGGCATCCCGGTAAAAACGCTCAATATCGTTTTCCAGCATATAGCCGTGTCCGCCCAGCACATTTATCGCCTCGTCCGCTACTTCGCACGCCATCCGAGCGGAATACCACTTGGCCATAGAGCACAGCTTGGGGTCGGCTTTTCCGTGGTCGACTCCCCAGGCAGCTTTGTATATCATAAGACGGACTGCTTCGACCTTGGTAGCCATCTCCGCCAGCCGGTGTGATACGGCTTGAAATTCACTAATTTTGCGGCCGTAGGCTTCCCTGTTTTTGGCATAAGTCAAAGCCCGGTCCAGCGCTCCCTGAGCTATTCCGAGCCCCATGGTCGCCGTTTCCACCCGGGCTTCATTAAGAAACTCAACGGCATAATAAAACCCCTGGCTCTCCTGGCCGACCAGATTGGCCTGGCTCACTGTCACATTGTTGAATGACAACTGGCAGGTAGGAGAAGAATGCATACCCATCTTTTCCAGGTCGCTGGCCTCAAACCCGGGCGTACCCTTCTCTAAAAGAATAAAACTGTGGCCACGGTAAGGCGGTTTTACCTGAAAATCGGTCTGGCAAAGCACCACCCCGAAATCCGCGTTGGTTCCGTTGGTGATAAAAGTTTTGGCCCCGTTGATAATATAATTTCCACCCTCTTTGACCGCGTTGGTAGTAAGTTGTGAAGAAACCAGATCGCTTCCCCGGTCCGGTTCGGTCAAAGCAATGAAAGATATCGCCTTTCCCTGGCAGATTGGTTCAAGATACTTTTTCTTTTGCTCCGGTGTACCGTGGTTGACAATCACCCGGCAGCCAAAGTTGCTAAGCGCCAGGGCATTTCCCGCTCCTGCCCCCTGCCGGCAGAACTCTTCGATTACCAGCACGCGCTCCATAAGTCCGTAGCCGCCTCCCCCAAACTCTTCTGGATAGTTAATGGAGATAAACCCCAGCTCGCTGGCTTTTTTCCAGGCTTCCAGGGGATAACGGTGGGTACGCTCTATTTCCAGCAAGTAATCCTTGTTCAATTCGGACTCGGCGAATCGCCGGACCGCCATCTGAATATCCAGTTGTTCTTTGCTGAGATCAAAGTCCACGATACTAACCTCCGGTCTTCATTTGTTGGGGGAATATACAATAAGCATAATACAAATTACGCTCAGTGCCAAATTTTTCGGTTTACCCGAAGGGTTATCCTGTTGATTATTCATATATGTTGTGATAGTATTTTTTCGATTGAGGATTAGCTTCCTAAAGAAGGGAAATGAGCAGATTCGATAAGGCTCTGATATTGTTAATTGGTCTAATCAGCACTCTGATTACCGCTGGTTGTATTTCTAATGTTCAAACCAGTACTGCTCCGTCCACCAAATCCCCAAACATAACATCACCTGATAACATTCCAACATCTGCTACCATAACACCTGGCTCTACACAAGCTACTCCAGGTATTAGTACTTCTACACCTGTTTATCCACATACACTGAAGAAAAATCTTCCTTTGCCTCCAGCATACATCAAATTATCAATTCCAGTATTACCGAAACCGGGTGAGACGGCTGATTTGATTATTAATATAAATTTCATTGAAAGGGAAAAACAATTTTTTCCCGAAGGGATAGAGAACGCCGGGGTCTGGACTGAGTTTTACTGGACTAGTACCAAAGGAAGCTATTCCGAAGCTAAACAGGCTATCTTGATACCTCCGAGCAAGGTAATGGTTGAGGGTCTTACTTCATGGGGAGGGGATTTGGTTTATAATATACAGTCAAGTTGCAAAATTCGTCTTCCTCTGGAAGGAGTCTGGCAGATTAAGTCATTTTTTGCCTCTGAAAAATATGAGACCATCTGGAGCGGACTATATTTTGCCAGCCTGGATGGTTATGCTGTGAAACTTACGCATGGTGGCAATGATGACCAACCCAGTTATTTACGAAATTTTGAATATGGGATGCAATCACCATTGACATTATCCGAAGATATGAACCCTATTATTCTAGAAGCTGATATTTCCAAGCCTCCAAAGGTAGGAGAAGAAGCGGTTATCACCTGCCGAATTAGATCTTTGAATGATGTTCCTGACTTCTCAGCTCAATTCAAATTTTTTAAAAGAAGGATAGACGTTGATGGGGCATTTTCTGTTCCACCGGACAAGCTTCTGGTTCAAGGAAATCTTAGTTGGAAAGGGGATTTAAAAGCTAACCAGTCTACCGTATTCTCTGCCACCATCAAGTTCCCAGAAACCGGAGAATGGGAGGTTTATGCTTCAGGTAATTCCTCGGAGAGAAAAGCTAATCAGATGAGTGGATTCGCAGAGTCTATACACATGAATATTACCAATGATGTTTCTTCTTATGGCTGGGAGAAAAGAGAACCCAAGAGTCCGAATAAATAGTATGTTTTTCCTTATATCCGTGGCCAAGAATTAATGAAAAAAAGATTCTTATGTTCAAGTATATTAAAAAGCCAGTCAAAAATAAGAAATTTTAAGGGTTTCATAAATAAAAGAATATCCTTTTTTTCGGTCTGGAACGGATTTTAAAGGGATTTTACCCGCTTGACACGGACATTCCTTATCATTATGATGTAGTCAGTCAAAGTTTCAGTCAAGCCTAGTTCCTGGTTTTTTCGTTTTTGAAACGTGCTTTTAGAGAAATTCAAGATTATTTAACAGGAGATAGAAAATGGATACTACAGTTGATCGCAAGAAGGAATCCAGATTACCGGATGACATCGGCGCTAACAATCTTCGGGAATACCGGGAAAATATTCGTCGAGTAATGTACGACGAACTGCGAAAGGTACTGGACGAGGAAATCCAGAAAGCCGCCCAGGAACTTCAGGAAGAGCAAAGAAAGGCGATCCGTCAAATACTGGAAGAGCATAAAGCAGCTATCCGGCAGGTTTTGGATGAAGAAAAGAAATCCATCTGGGAAAAAGCTGAGCTCTTGCGGCAATCTATTTTGAAATTTGGATTATAGAAGGAACAACAAATGCCCTGGTGGTTAGCACCTTCGATAATCGGCGTTATCGTGGCGGGTGTGATAATTGGCCTGCTGATAAGCATTATCATTGTTAAATTTCAGAAGAAAAATGCCCCTCTCCCGATGAGAGATGCTTTACCTTTGGCTCAAAGTACCCGCCCCGAACCGGTGGTTGAGAGGTATGTTCCGAATATCGTCATTAATCCGGAAAAACCGGTCAACCTTTTTCCGGATAAAGTTGAGGAATATCTCAACGGTCGTAAAACTTTGCCCACGCCAACTCTGAAAAAATCCGAGGCGCTAACTGAATTAGAAGTCAACCTGGCTATTGCCAGCAAACCCATTACGGAAAAACTGGTGAGTTATCGTACAACGGTCTGGAACACGAAGCGTTCTGAATTCAACATCCTGGAAAAAGAACTGCTGGGAGAACTCACCGAAGCTTATGTGGATATGCTGCTCGCTAATAACTTGGTATGGCTCGGCTCGGAACTCGGGCGTGAAAGCTCCGATATGAATTCCGGATATTTAAAACTTAGCAACAAAATCGCAGAGCGTTTACAGCGGATCATGCCTTCGATTCGCGATAGCTTCAGTCAATCCTCATAATCAGAATTATCCGCCCCGGCGCCTTAAGACAATCATTATCGTCACCACCATGGCTATCACAAATACACAGATGTAAATCAGGAACATCATGGAAAATGGCGCGTTCGGTTTTTCCGCAGGAGGAGTTGTGATCAAGTCAGTTCCTTTTGTTACATCAGGCTGAACGGCCGGAAGAGCAGGAATTACCGGCAAAGATGAAGGTAAAACAGAAGGAGTCGGCGTTATCGTTAAATTAGCCGCTGGAGACGTTTCATGAGCAGGTGCAGGCGTTGATGCCGTTGAAGGGGCTGGTGAAGGAGAAGCCGCCGGAGTTTGCGTCGGTAAGGGAGTCAGCGTCGGATTCACAGGCGCTAGATGGCCGATCAGTGCATATACTGTAAAGTGGCTGATCCCGGCTGTAAGTGAATGGTTCGGAATATTCGCCGTTGCGGTCAAAGGCGCCCATTTAAATCCGTCCCAGTAAGCGATAAATAGTGAACTCTCTTCGATACCTCGCGGCAACGCAGCCGGATCGTAGGTGATAATCAGTATCAGGGCAGGATTAAATTTAGCGCCATCCGGCCCAAAATCATAGGCCAGCACTATTACACCGTCCACTGGAGCGTTCAGGACCTGGTTTTTGGTAGCCGACATGGAAGTGAGAGCTTTCCCGCTTGCGTCCTTTAATTCTGTTCCTTGGGTCATTGTCAGGGTTATGCTACCGTCATTACTCCTCAATTGAACGTTATCCTGGACTATTCCTGCCGCGTTTACGACAGGGTTACCGGCGTTGGAGATCAAACCCTTTAACGTCAGAATGCTATTTACAGATGAGGCTCCGCCACCGCCACCACTGCCACCTCCTCCGCTGCCGCCGCCTCCTCCACCCGTACCCCCTCCCCCGGTATTCCCCCCTCCTCCACTATCAACTGTTTGCACAGTCAGGGTAGCCGTGTTAAGAGCATCCGAAAGAGGATAAAAATTATTATCTCCGGAATAGCCGTACAGGATGGTATACGCACCGGCTGCAAAATCAGCGGTCTCGAAGCTGGAGCTGAATGCTCCGGTATCCGCATTTATCCCGGATGTTTGGGTTATGATATTGTCCGCACTTAATCGGATGGATATGGAGACCTGACCGGTGGGAGTCAACATACCCGACTTAATATTGCCGCTCAGAGCGGTTGCCGCAGTTCCTTCATCGATGGTCGGAGAAATGAGACTGTTAAAATTCGGTGTCGCCCGTGTTATATTGGCCGTGGTATACACTTCCGCAGCCGTTAGATCATAGTTGACGGCATCCGCGCCGGTTATAACCAGGCCGCTTACTGTAACGGTTTTTCCGTTCCCTGCGTTTGCATTTGCAAAAACCGCACTACCGTAGCTGACGGTAAGTACATCACCGGATATCCGGTCATCGCTCAAAGTTGCGATAGCTGCCGTGGTTCCATCATAGACCTTATCGGTACCGATGGCTGTCACGGTCATATCTTTTGCGGTGATATTGGCGGTGGCGGTACACTCCGTATTAGCCAGCATATAATTTCCTGAGTCTGTACCCGACTTCGTGATACCGGCGATGTTTATCATCTTACCGTTACCCACGTTTTTATCGACAAAGGCTGCCGAGGTGCTGGTGGTTGCTATAACATCCCCGCTGATTCTGTCGTCGTTTAACGACCCCGAAGCATCGGTGGTGCCATCATAAATTTTATCGTCCCCGGCGGCGCTGATAGACAGGAGCCGGGGAGTGATACTGGCGGTAGTTGAGGTAGATGTACCGGACAATGCATAGTTGGCAGCGTCAATTCCGCTTTTGGAAATGCCGCTCACGTTTATGGTTTTGCCGGTACCGGCGTTCTTGTTTGCGAAAACCGCTGAACTGTAGCTGATATTCAAAACATCCCCGGCGATCCGGTTGTCACTCAGGTTCACTGTGGCGGCAGAAGAACCATCATAGACTTTATTCACTCCGGTTGCCGTAGCGGTCAGGGTTTTCGTTGTAATATTCCCCGTCGCCGTGCAGGTAGTGCTGGATA
>DEUU01000403.1 GCA_002362735.1 Dehalococcoidia bacterium UBA3254 | reverse complement strand
TGTCTCACCACCGCCGTTGTAAGGTTGACCGGACCCGATGGTAATACAATAGCCGACGCTTCCCTGGGTACAGGTCCTGTGGACGCTGTCTATAAGGCGATCAATCGCATCGTCTGCGTGCCGAATAACCTCACTGAATTTTCAGTCAAATCCGTTACCGAAGGAATTGACGCTCAGGGCGAAGTTTTAATCCGTATCGAAAGCGATGGCGTGACTTATACCGGTCGGGGTGCCGATACAGATATCATTGTGGCCAGCGCCAAAGCATATATGAATGCTTTAAACCGGCTTCTGTTTGTCAAAAAATCAGCGAAATAATAAAACCGGAAATGAGGAACGTACATGCCTCCTGATTTAACTATGGCTTTACGTATCCTGCTGGCAGCAGTATTGGGAGGTGCGATCGGATACCAGCGTGAGAGAGCTGGTAAACCGGCAGGTTTGCGCACCCATATGCTTATCTGCATGGGTGCAGCCCTTTTTACACTGGTTTCGATATTTGGATTTACCGGTCCTGCTGACCCATCCCGGGTAGCTGCCGGTGTAGTGACGGGTATAGGCTTTATCGGCGCCGGAGCGATTATTTTTCGCAGTCAGGCAGGTTATGTGACAGGCCTTACTACGGCAGCGACAATCTGGGCGGTAGCCGGTATTGGAGTAGCGGTTGGAGCGGGATTGTATATAGCGTCAGCGGTGACGACGGCGATTGTCCTTGGAATTTTGTTTATACCTCATTTGAAATAATGGAGAATTAGATGATGACCTTAGCAGAAAAAATTCTGGCAGTCCATTCGGGAAAGAAGCAGGTTAGCGCCGGCGATTTTATAAACTGTAAGGTGGATGTAGTATTGTCCAATGATATTACTGCCCCCATCGCTATCCGTGAGTTCCACAAGCTTGGCGTGAAAGTTTTCGATCCCCAAAAAGTGGTCATGGTACCAGACCATTTTGTCCCGAACAAAGATATTAACTCAGCTGAACAGGCTAAACTTTTACGTGAATTTGCTCGTGAGCAGGGAATCATTTATTTCGAAGTTGGAGAAATGGGTATTGAGCATGTACTCTTACCGGAAAAGGGACTGGTATTACCGGGGGATGTAGTTATCGGAGCTGATTCCCATACCTGCACTTACGGAGCAGTTGGGGCTTTCGCCACTGGAATGGGGTCTACAGATATCGCTGTCGCTATGGCTACCGGAGATATTTGGATGAAAGTGCCACCAACAATAAAGTTCGTCTTTCATGGCAAAGCCGGAAAATGGGTGAGCGGAAAAGATTTCATCCTGTATACTATTGGCCAGATTGGTGTTGATGGAGCTTTATATGCTTCTATGGAATTTACTGGTGAAGCGATAGATGCTTTACCCATGAGCGGTCGTTTTACCATGGCGAATATGGCAATCGAAGCCGGTGCCAAGGCAGGCTTATTTAAGGTTGATGAAAAGACTCTGGAGTATGTGAAAGCCCGGGCGAAACGAAAATACACTGTTTATGAAGCAGATAACGGCGCGAACTATGCCAGGGTTTTTGAATGGGAGGCCAGCAAAATAGAACCTCAGGTAGCAGCTCCGCATCTTCCTTCCAACGTGAAACCTGTAAGTCAATTCAGTCAAGTTAAAATCGATCAGTCTATAATTGGCAGCTGTACAAATGGAAGATTAGAGGACTTGCAGGTAGCGGCTCAAATTTTAAAAGGCCGAAAAGTCAATTCTCAGGTACGCTGCATTGTGATTCCCGGAACTCAGCAGGTCTATCTGGATGCCATGAAGGAAGGGCTATTGGAAATATTTATCAAAGCTGGAGCCGCTGTCAGCACCCCTACTTGCGGGCCCTGCCTGGGAGGCTATATGGGCGTTCTGGCCGCTGGTGAAAAGGCTATTTCAACTACCAACCGCAATTTCGTCGGGCGGATGGGTAGTACCAAGTCCGAAGTCTATCTGGCGAATCCGGCCGTTGCGGCCGCCAGCGCCATTGCGGGAAGAATTGTTTCTCCCGAAGAAATAAAGTAAAAAATTCCAGCCTGGACGGAATAAGGTAATAGAATGTCGAAATCACGTAAGTCCTGGGTAGAAAAATTACACGATGCCAAAGGCTGTCCGAAAGTCGAGCCTATTACTGAAAGGATGAGCCAGAAATGGGGAAAGGGCACGATGGTGATCCCGGGTCCTTTGGAAGTAGATGCCATTATGCGTTCGGTCCCTCCGGGTAAGTTGACTACCATAAACCATATTCGCGAGGCACTCGCTCGAAAACACGGTACGACCATCGGTTGTCCAATCACTACCGGGATTTTTGCCTGGATCGCCGCTCATGCGGCGTATGAGATGTCTTCTGGAGGGGAAAAAGAGACCACGCCCTATTGGCGTACTCTGAGAAGCGGTGGGGAATTGAATCCGAAGTATCCGGGTGGGGTGCAGGCCCAAGCCGCTCGTTTAAGAGAAGAAGGTCATACCATTGAAATATTTAAGGGCAATAAGCTGCCTAAGGTTAAAGATTTTGAGAAAAGTTTAGCTATGTTATAGGTCGGAACTGCGTGACCGGTTTTGAATGTATTGGTTTCCGGCTTGTCGTGAGGAGATTCAGATGATACTCAAAGGTAAAGTCCATAAATTTGGGTCGAATGTGGATACGGATGTTATCATTCCAGCCCGCTATTTGAATGTTTCTGATCCGCTGGAATTGTCGAGGCATTGTATGGAGGATATTGATCCGGAGTTTATCAAAAAAGTAAAAAAGGGAGATATCATCATGGCCGATGCTAACTTCGGCTGCGGTTCATCGCGCGAACATGCTCCGCTGGCAATTAAATCGGCCGGCGTTTCCTGCGTCATTGCCCGGAGCTTCGCCCGTATTTTTTTCCGGAACGCCATCAACATCGGTCTCCCACTTTTAGAGTGTCCTGAATGTATCGAAAAAACGAAAGATGGCGAACTGCTTGAGGTTGATCTTTCCACCGGTAAAATAGTAAATTCAACCAGTGGTTTGGTGTTTAATGCCAAGCCATATCCGGAGTTTATGTCTGAATTAATAAATGCCGGTGGATTGATAGAACATACTAAAAAGAGACTAGCGGAAAGGAGAAAGTAACGTGAATTATAAACTCGCTGTACTACCTGGAGACGGTGT
>DEUU01000072.1 GCA_002362735.1 Dehalococcoidia bacterium UBA3254 | reverse complement strand
TCTGCGTGTGGGGGGAGTGACTGCGGGGCTCTCTCGGTCCATGTGGGAATGCGCCCAAGGGGGGTTCCCAAAAGAAATTATAAAAAACAAGGCGAGCCTATAAAAACCCCGCCCCAGCCGATGGCAAGAGAATTTTGATTGATCGGTTGTGGCCTCGAGGAGTGAGCAAGGCAGAGGCAGACATCGACGAATGGATTAAAGATTTAGCCCCCAGTACTGAGCTGCGGAAATGGTTCGGCCATGATCCCCAAAAATGGAAAGAATTTAGCCAGAGATATCTTAAGGAGTTGTCAGCGCCCGAAAAAACAGCTCTTCTACAACAGGTCGCCCTGGCTGCTGAAAAAGCTGATGTAACTCTGATTTATAGCGCCAAAGATACCGAACACAGCGATGTGAAAGTGTTACAAGAACTTATTACCAGAATGCTGAAAAAGGTTCCCGGTTAGATATACGCCAACCGGCAGATCAAAGCCGTACTAATGCGACCCGCCTGGTATGAAAGCCAGGCGGGTCGCATTAGTGTTGTAATCTACTTAGTCAAGCTATGAATTTAATTGTTTCCTTTTTCTTCTGATAACGATCAGCAGGAAAATAATACCTGAGATTGCGATAGCTGTGGCAACCAGCCCCAGCAAGAGTCCGAGGTTAAAGGTGGAAACGTCAGTTGATGATTCAGGTGTGGAAGTTACGGCGATAGTTGGAGATGCCACAACTACCTGCGTTTTTTCGGGAGTTACCACGGGAGTTAAATACGGTACTGGATCCGCAGTCTCAATCGGAACGATTACGGCAAAAGAAGAGAAATACTAGAGATAAATATTAAGCTTCCTATCATAGGAACGAGAACGTCTGCTAACATGACCCCACCTCGTTTGCGATACAGTACAGTAGTGCCCAGTTTGTACTACTTTTACACTACAACAGTTTACATTTTGTTAACACTCAAATGGGAAGATATTATACAAATACTCGATATTTAGAGGGTGAGATTCTTTTCTTTACGTTTTCATTGGCCGACAATACCCAAATCTGATGCAGTAACTACATGCTTTCCCGCTTCAACATATCTGATAGCTTGACGTCAGGATGATGATATCTTTTTCTCTTTAAGGTTACATCCTTAAACTGTATCGCCTCCTTGGGACACCATTGAATACAGGTCAGGCACTTTTCGCAATGATGCTGCCATACAGGTCTACCATCAACCATTTTAATATTGCTTACCGGGCAGACTTTTGCACAAATGTCACATCCGTGGCATTTTGCATCTGTCCAAAAGTTCTTATCGATACCTGGATTTAGTTCACCTCGAAGATATTTATTCTCGATACTCTTCGAAAACAAAAACGTCATTAAAGGATTAAACTTCTCCATCCGGCCACTCTTACTGTTGAGAACATTGTCGGCGATTTTGTCCACTTTCTTTTCCCAATTACGGAACATTCTTTTCTGCAGAAAAAGAGGCAAGGCGTTGGCATCGTGAATATAATTAGCCGGCATCCGTACAACGAAGCCAGCGGCAAGACTACCGCCGCTTCGGTTAATTGCTTCCGAAAGTCTAGCGAGAACACCTCCGGAAATGCCGCCCGCTGTAATAACAGCGAAGATATATTTAGATTGCAGATTAGTGAGTTTTCCGATAAATCTTTCAACGATCCCTGGCATTCTCATACAGTAAGTCGGTGAAACGATTCCGAGCATGCCGGCATCAATTTTCATATTCTCTTTATCCATCACAGCGGGAATGGATATCAGTTTTCCGTCAATTTTCTCGGCAATATCCCTGGCAACAACCAGCGAATTACCGGTACCCGAAAAATAATATATTTCCGCGGTCATCCAGATCTACCTCAAAATTGTTTGTAAATTGCTAAGTCCATGTATATATTAACATAGCTATACACAAAGATATTATTGTCTACACTTAATATTTTTTTCTGGGACTGTTTTGACGCCTTCTGCTTGGCGGCGATTTCTAATTCCCGAAAATGTTACGCTGCATCTGGTATTGCAGGACATAATGGGTTGGGAAAACTATCATCTATACCTTTTCAAGGTAGATAATAAAGAATATGCGGAACCTGATCCTGATAACGAGTTCTACCAGCTAGACTTCAAGAATTCAAAATGTACTAAATTCGGTTATGTTATAAAGGAAAAACATGGCATAGGTGGCTATGCCGTAAAGGTTGATCATCTGCCCCAGATAAGAATCCAGATGCAGGATAACATCTACTATTAGCTGAAGAACGTTCACTGGTTTTCCTCGGAATGAGAGGTAACGATTTTCCGCCGGTTTACGGCCAATACTGTCAACTGAACCAAGCCCAGGACTACGAAGAGCCAGCCAGTGACAAAAAACAAAACCGTGTTGGAAGAACTGGAACTCCGCGCAGCCCGGTCTGGGTATCCGAACAGAATTTTCCGGTGCTCAACAAGAATACCAGGGAGGTGAGGCGGTTTCCCATCATACTTTTCCAGGGAACATTTTTGGCGCTAGTATTGCGGCTTCCTATTATAAAATGGCCTGGATTTCTCTTCAAGGCCAGGGCTACTTTTAAAATATCCTCGGGTGCGTGCTGGCTGTCCGCATCCGCCGTTACGTAACCGCAGGATTCAGCGTAATTCTCGAAAACATAACGGAAGCCGGTCTTAAGGGTAGCCCCTTTACCCATATTGCAAGGATGGTCAATGATTTCAATTTGAAACCTGGATTTTAAAGATTTGAAAATAGAGAGGCTCTCTGACCGGCTTCCGTCATTTACCACTACTACCGGTAGATCCATCCTCCTCAAATGTTCTACCAGGGTGAGTAGTTTATCATCCGGATTATAGGCTGGGATTATCACTATTGGTTTCATTTTACCTGTAACTGATCGATATTCTTCGGCATACGCCTTAAGTCTGGTTTTACCTTTCTATGATCAGAATAGGGCAGCCAGAAGAAAACTCTAAGTACCTCCAGTCAAGTTTCAAATATCTGGCTGTCATGGTTTTGTTATCAGGAGCATTATTCGTGTCACCCTAACGAGTGCCTGAAATCATGATGAGAAACTGCTTTTAATGACTGGCTTCACTGTTACGGGATTTTCATCTCCGTTAAGCTGTAAATGCGAGATTTAGTTGAATAGTTTTGGGTATGGGGGGTAAATGCAATGGCAGTTCAGCTTTTTAATATTCCGACGAAAACGATCGATATCTTGCCGCAAAGGTTTGAACGTAAACATAATCTGGCGCCTAAATCTATCGGCCTGGCCTGCGGGCTTTTGAAACATATTTGCCTGCCTGCCAGCGAATACCCTTCCGAGCAAATCAATAGCCTTTACCTGGATACGATTGATCTAGACCAGCATGAGAGATCAAATTCAGGTGATTTCCGTAAAGATAAAGTCCGTATCCGGTGGTACGGTAAAGAAGAAAACCTCCAGGCGAAGCAAACAATATATATAGAGTTGAAATCGAGAAGGGGTTTTGCCAGTACCAAACAGCGGCTAAAAATGAGCATTCCGGTGGAAAATCTAAGCCCCAAAGGGCTTTCTACAGTGGGTATCG
>DEUU01000360.1:2557-2823 GCA_002362735.1 Dehalococcoidia bacterium UBA3254 | reverse complement strand
AGACCACTACCGCAATTAAAATCAAGACTTTGCTCCTGATGGATGGATTCAAACGGATTGTTGGGCTTCTCAAAAGCACCTCCAGATAGCGGCAGAACCTGTTTTCGATAAATGGTAGTAAGGAGGAATAAAATGGGCAGAGAAGATGAGATCCGAATGATAGCTTATGCTTTGTGGGTAAGAGATGAAAAATGTTACGGCAAAGCCATAAAGCATTGGTTGGAAGCTGAGGCCATCTGGAAACAGAACCAGAAAGACATCAAATT
>DEUU01000360.1:0-2282 GCA_002362735.1 Dehalococcoidia bacterium UBA3254 | reverse complement strand
TCCCTTCTGTATTTTGAAGAGTCGGGTAAAGAAGTTGAGAAAACTACATTAGCTGGAATCTGTTGAGGTTATTTAGAAAACGTGAGTGACCAGTCCGGATAAATATTTGCTTTCAACCTCGGGGTATTTAATTCATCCTTGATACGGGGAGGTGATGGATTAGCAGAGAAACAGGTAAGTAATTTCGTTTAAGTTTAGAGTTCCATTTCTTTTTTGGAGGTGAAATAGCCGTGATAAAAGTTTTAATAGAACGTCGAGTAAAAAAGAATAATTTTATTAAACTGATAGCTCACCTCAATGACCTCCGGTCAGCAGCCTTACACCAACCTGGATACGTAACCGGAGAGACTTTGATCAAAGGAGATGACCCTGCCGATGTTCTGGTTATCTCCACTTGGATTTCCGAGGATCACTGGAAAGCCTGGACCACCTCTGAAGAACGCATAGAGTTAGAGGACGTGGTCAATAGCATGATAGAAGGGGATGCTAAAATCAGCATCTATAAGGTGCCTGCTGGACCAGTGTAATATAAGCACCATCCAAGCGGCATAATGACATCGGCTCTATAAGTTACTCAATATCCTTTGAGGTAAACGATCTATCTGAGTCCCTAAAAGATACGAGAATAATTATCCAACCAAACAGTCCTTCGGATGGCATTCTGGTAGCTTTTATTGAAGAAAACGGTGCCCCCATTGAGCTTATGCAGATTGAACAAGTTAGCGACCATCAGGCTTGTAATAACCACAACATCAGGTTAAACTATATACCACTTAACCTGAAACATAATGAGCAATGGGCGGTACTTTACGATAGACAGAACCGTAACGTTTGAATCAGCTTTCAGTGTGGCATAATCCACAGGTTCGAATCCCCACGATTCCACCATCGTGTACAAAAGGTAAAACTCCGTTGGAGTATTTTTTTAATCTAGAGTACTAATTTTACCATGTGGCAAGTTCCGGGAAGGTCAACCAGGTAATGGCGAAGGCGGCCAGTGGAGTTTTCTCTGTTAACGTTTACACATTTAGCGAATTTTTTATTGATAAAATGAATATGTATTGTGTTTCTACAATTAAAGGAGGAATATTGATGTACGAAAAATTTCTTTCACCGGGGAAAATAGGCACACTAAATCTAAAGAACCGGGCGATATTCCCGCCCATGGGATCCGGCTATGTCCAGGACGAGTATCCCAAAGATAATCTGGTTGATTATCATGTTCGCCGGGTGCAGGGCGGCTGCGCTATGAACATCGTCGAGATCTCTACCGTCCATTACACTACCAAGTCTCCCACTGTCCTGGGTATATATGATGATAAGTTTATACCCGGATTGTCCAAACTGGCCAAAGGTATTAAAAGCGCGGGAGGCATCGCGGCGATCCAGATCTGGCACGCCGGTCGGCAAACTTCGGGTAAACCGTTCGGGGGTCAGCCTTGGGGCCCGTCTCCAATTACCTGCAACTTCATCGGTGAAGAGCCACATGCCATGACCAGAGAAGAAATAAAAGAAATTATAGCAGCCTACGGTGATGCCGCAGTACGAGCCCGGAAGGCGGGCTTTGACGCCGTGGAGATCCACGGAGCGCATGGTTATCTGATTGATTGCTTTCTGAACCCTTATTCCAACGTTAGAAGGGATGAATATGGTGGCAGCCTGGAAAATCGGGCTCGTTTCGGCTGTGAAGTAATCCAGGATGTGCGCTCTAAAGTCGGACCTGATTTCCCGGTGCTGATCCGTATTAGCGCTAAAGAGAACGTCACCGGCGGTATTGAGCTTGAAGACGCCGTTCAGGCGGCCAAATTATATGAAGCAGCAGGTGTGGATGCCATCGACGTTTCGCAGGGAGCCTATGATTCTCTGGCTTATACTGTTCCTCCTTATTACTATCCCCAAAAAGTAAATGCGTATAACGCCGGGCAGATCAAGAAGAACGTCCGGGTACCAGTGATCGTGGCTGGACGGATGCCCTATCCGGATTTAGCCGAAGAAGTGCTGCAATCTGGCCAGGCGGACTTTATTTCTTTGGGTCGTCCCCAGTTGACTGACCCGGACTATGTCAAAAAAACTATTGAAGGACTAAGCGATGAGGTCGTTCGCTGCATTGCCTGCGACCAGGGCTGCGTCGGCAGAATGTTTGCCGGTCTGGGTGTGAGCTGCATCTTTAATCCCGCCACCGGGCATGAGAAGGAAGTAATTTATACCCCGGCTAAAAAGAAGAAAAGAGAGCTGGTTATCGGTGGTGGTCCCGGCGGGGTGGGAGGTCGCCCGTCACGCTA
>DEUU01000200.1 GCA_002362735.1 Dehalococcoidia bacterium UBA3254 | reverse complement strand
TCTATGGACTTCATTCGTAAGACTCTGGTAGGTGAGAGATGGGACGTGGTTGAAATCCCAATTTTACATCGAAATGGGACAATACGTGTAGTACTATGGAACTCAGCCATTATATATGCCTCTGACGGCAAGACAGCGGTAGCTACGATAGCTCAAGGTCAAGATATCACCGATCGCAAGAAGGCGGAAGAAGGCCTGCGGGAGAGCGAAGCAAAATACCGCAAACTATTCGACGCTTCTCCTGAAGCTATAGTTCTCTATAGATATATTCTAAATGAGGCAGGAGAGGGAATTGATTTTATTTTTAATGATCTCAATGCGGCAGTTGAAAAAGCAACAAGGACAGACAGAGAGAATCTAATTAGTAAAAGCTTTTCACAGATATTTGGAAAAGAGCTCACCAAGCGGTATCTTCCTTCTGTTAACAAGATGGGAAGAGAAAATAATTATGTAAGTTACGAGGATCCCAAAAACTATGTGGAGCAATTAGACAAATGTTTCATGAGCCTTTATGTTCCTTTTGATAATGAACGATTTTTCGCGTTAACTATAGATATTACCGAGCTTAAGAAATCAGAAAAAGCATTGAAGAAATATTCCCAAGAACTAGAAGCCGCTAACAAAGACCTGGAGGCTTTCGGTTATTCGGTTACTCATGATATGAAGCATCCGCTCAGGGCACTGGGAAGCTTTAGTGAGCTGCTCTCTGAGGACTACAAGGATAAGCTGGATGAGACCGGCAAATACTATCTGGACCGGATCACTAAAGCCAGCCATTTTATATCGGAGCTTACCGAAGACATGCTCAAACTGTCCCGCATTACCCGGGCGGAAATGGTCCGAGAACAGGTAGATCTGGGCGCCATCACTCAGTCCACTATTGAGGACTTTAGAGCCAGTCAACCCTCCAGACAGGTCGAAATTATAATTGCTCCCAGCCTGATGGTAAGTGGTGATATACAGCTTCTAAACATTGCATTACGGAACCTGATAGAGAATGCCTGGAAGTTCAATCTTAAATGTGAGATAACCCATATAGAGATAGGAACCCTGGAAAAGGATGGAGAAAAGGTCTATTTTATCCAGGATAATGGAATCGGTTTCGATATGAGGTACCAGGATAAACTCTTCCAGCCCTTCCAGCGTTTAACCACCGATAAAGACTATCCGGGGACGGGAATTGGATTGGCCATTGTCCAGAGGGTCATCAGCAGGCATGGCGGCAAGGTGGGCGGAAGCCGCACCGGGAAAGGGAGCTACTTTTTATTTCACCTTGATCTAAAAGGAGCAGCTAAATATGAACGATAAATTTGTATTGCTGGTAGAAGATAATCAGGATGACGTGGATCTGACTCGAATAGCTTTTAAGAAATGCCAGATACCTGATGAGTTAATAGTAGTCGAGGATGGACAGGAAGCTCTGGATTTCCTTTTCGGAGAAGGGCAATATGCCGGCAGGGATACCTCTCAACTCCCGGCTGTGGTTCTCCTGGACCTAAAGTTACCCTATGTCAGCGGCGTGGAGGTACTTAGAAGGGTTCGAATGGCTGATGGAAAGATCTGCCGATTACCGATTGTTGTCTTAAGCTCTTCCGTCAATCAGCAAGAGATCAATGAATGTGAAAGAATGGGGATCAACCGTTATTGCCGCAAACCAGACAATTTTGCCGCGTTCCAAAGAATCATCGAAGATATCCGTGATTCGTTTCTAGAGAGGGATAGAAATCAAACAGAAGTTAAACGAAACGGTATTATCATTCCTGATGGTAAGCACTCCGGATAAATGAAGTGAAGTAGTTCTACCCTATGAACCTTGAAATACCTGGGCTACCGGTCAGGATTGGATTGTATTAACAGATAATTGGTTTGATGGGTTACAACTTGGCTTTGGCGATGACGGTAGTGCCTTTACCTGGTACGGATTCAATCTTGAAGTCAGCATTAATCAAGTCGGCTCTTTCTTTCATACTCATCAGCCCTAGACTGCCCTTGCCACCACCATTTTTCAAGGCTTCTTCAGCATTAAAACCGTCACCATTATCACTGACTGTCATTCTTACTTGCTTATGATTAAACCGGATATCGATGTTGGCTTGTCTGGCTTTAGAGTGTTTGCGGGTATTGTTCAGGGCTTCCTGGGCAATACGAAAGAAGCCCAGTTTAACAACTTCCGGTAATTCCGGTTCAGACCCTTCCACATGAATTTCAACAGATAACTGTCCGAGTTTGTTAAAATCCTCCACGATTTGCTCTAAAGCTGGCCCTAAGCCCGTATGCTCCAGCATCACCGGCCTCAACTCATGACTATAGCGGCGGACATCGTTAAAGGCCCGGTCAGCATCCCTTTCCATGAACTGGAGTTTTTGTTTAATTTCCGGACTCTGGATTTTTTCAGAATTGACCAGAGCGCCAAGTTGCATCTTAAGGATGGAGAGGTACTGAGCGGTGTCATCACGCAGTTCATAAGCAATACGCCTCCGTTCCGCTTCCTGGACCTGAGTTATCCGGCTGGCATATTGTTCAAGCTGTTTATTGGCTTTGGTCAACTCCCGTACATTTTATTTAGTTCTCTTCAGGTTGAATTCTTTATTATTATTGAAAAGGTATAGGCAATAATAAGTTAATAGCAAAGTCCAGATATTATCTGGAATGAAACTGCAGAGTCCATAAATAAAGTTATAGTATGGCTATGTGGGGCGGGAGTGCACCTTCCGGAAAATATCTGATGCGATTTCAATCTGATATTTAGGAGCACCAATTCAAACGATCGCTATTACTAAAAATGGAGTTCTGATAGTAGCGAGCCGACTATCACCGTTGAAAAACTGAAATTTGACATAAACAAAATATTTATGGCAGAGAAATTGAAAAAAAGACCTTGTCCTCGACTTAACGAGCAGGTCTATTTAGCCTTCAAAAAGTGGTGCCCCTGGTGGGAGTCGAACCCACGACACGCGGTTTAGGAAACCG
>DEUU01000290.1 GCA_002362735.1 Dehalococcoidia bacterium UBA3254 | reverse complement strand
TCCTTTGGTCTCTGGCATCCGGTGAATAGGCAGGCTGGGGTCCCTGGATATTATTAATGCTTCTCACACCGCTGCCATCAGCATTCATCCGGTATAACACCGGAGTACTTTGCGGCGCTGAAACGTAGGCAATATATCTGCCGTCGGGAGACCAGCACGGAAAGGTATCGCTCCAGGAATTGTTGGTTAACCGCGTAAGCTGACTTCCATCCTGGTTCATGATATAAATTTCATACTGCCCATCTCGGTCAGAGACAAATACAATCCTGGAACCGTCCGGCGACCAGGCTGGATAAAGATTATTATAAGTACCGTAGGTCAGCCGGGTTTGATTGCTGCCATCGGAATTCATCACATAGATTTCCCAGTTCCCATCCCGCAGGGAGGCAAAGGTCAATTTACCCGTGGAATTCCCATTAGTCATGGGCTGGGTGTCTATCGGTGTCGTGGGACTAAAAGGCTGCGCGTGAACCGGCGCCTCCAGGGACAGGAATGTAGCTAAAGATACTGTCATAAGGGAAATCCACAAAAGAGACAGAATCCTGACAAATCGTACTCGTTGCATTTTTGACCTTCCGAAAACCTAACTTTAGATAACTTAACTTAATATAACGTTACACATTATCCTAAAGACTTGTTCTTTGGAAGTCAAGATGAAAATGAGAAATCGACTGAAATCGCCGGATCTCACACATTTTCGTCTTGTAAAATGTACTACTACCCTCCAACCCTGATTTGACCATAGAGTTATATTCCGGAAGCCGGACTCTGTGAAACATATGAAAACTTAGAATATAATTCTAATCTATTTACTTAATATATGGAGTGTCAAGATATGAATAGCCCTGGTTCAGTGTGTTTTAGATGAAAAAACGATCTTGTTGGCTGGCAATGTCTCAACTTTTCTGCAATTTTGAGACAAATCCCTCCTCGCGGGGAATTGAGTCTTACTTCTAAGTGTTCTGGAGATAAATACCTCCTGTCCCCATCGCCGTATGAAAAATCGGCCGGTCTACTTTTCTCATAATCAGCGGGCAATGTTTCATACCCCGGGGTATAAAGATAAGAGCACTCCGGGTGATAATCTGCGGTTCGTCTTCCAACCACATTTCGATCTCGCCCCCCAGGTCATAGGGGTCTACGGCATTATTCCCCACAAATGTCACGACCTCATTGAATTCATGAATGTGTGGATTGGGTTCAGCCGTACTGGGCCGCTTTCCTCCCGGCATTATCCAGACACATTCGGCATACAGGCCTTTCTCTACGATTGAGCTGTCCAAATATAGCAACTGTATACGCCCGCCTTCGCCGGGTTTAGGGATACGGTGAGGATCAGGGCCTTGCCGGGGCGGAGATAATTTAGACGCCAGCCTTAAATCCGAGATAACATATTTCCCGTATTTTGATTCGGACATATTTCATTACACCTCCAGGTATAGTTGTCTGCTTTTAACTATTATTACTCTTGTGGAAATCATTTCACTATTTCCGGCCGGGTCAATTGAAAAATAAAAACCCGCCTTTAATCCAAAGCGGGCTTTTTCTTTCTACTAGCTATCAGATCATGTTTTTGCCAAAATTATATTTCGTTCGAAGTCTCTAGTACCACCTGTATTCCGTTGATTGTCATGTCTTAGTATGCATTATCTAATAGAGTTCTGATTGATCTTCCAAGTTCTCTGATATTAAGAAATACCGTTTGATCGGACAATTGCTCTGTCCAGACATTCCGCGATGCTCGTGCATAACTTTCGGTAATTCTCTTCCATCTCCTTCCCGGTTTTACTTACCACTTCAGATAACCAAACCAGTTCATTAGCTAATCGTATATAAGCGTAAGCTTCCCTCAAGTCCTTCAAAGTGCCCATGGGCAGAGTATCTATTTCATAAAGGCTTCTATCCCAGGATGTGGTCCGGAAAGGTAACAGCTGACCACTCCAGGGAAGTCTCGCCATGGCCGCGTTATTTTCAATCTCCAGGAAGAGTTCTGACTTCTCAGAGCAACCAGTAGTTCTTGTATGCACGGAAGATTCAATAACTTCCTCCGAGGCCATCTTAGTGGTGGTGTTCCTCAACACCCCGGGAAGGCTATTCCGCATATCTCTGACCCACGAACTGTTGCCAGCCAATTCGCTTTTCGAAATTGATACGAAATTAGCATCATCAGAAAATAAGTTACTTATTTGTAAAGGATTACTATTCAGGACTTCCGGATTAGATAAACTGGTAATAGAAGGTGAGACAGTTTTCTGGTTACTCATCTGAATGAGCATATTAGTACCTGCTATTACGCGGCTATTTTCGCCAGCCTCTAGGAATTTTATGGGTGATCCAGATAATTTAGTTCCGGGCTTTTTTCTACGTGATGTTTTCTTATCTGAAATTAAAGCCAGGATACAGCCCCCAAATATGACGAGAAATGCTAAGATAACGCTTAATATGTGGAAAGATGAGAACTCGGGCATAGCCAGTGCTCCATATGACCGAATTGTTCTTCTTGAATTATTTACAGAAAA
>DEUU01000258.1:1052-5881 GCA_002362735.1 Dehalococcoidia bacterium UBA3254 | reverse complement strand
TCAAGGGCAGTTGCCAGACCACTGGCGGGCACTTTCACCGTAATTTGTCTTCCTGAAAATGTGTGAATGTAGGGTTCGCGGTTAGAGACTACAATGAATCTGTAATCCCGAAATTTGTCCTGTATGAGTTCACACAACTTAGATTTCGTCCACACAGCCCCTCCTCCCTTAAAAGGTTAGATCATGCAATGTCTCCTTAATTACAATTGTAAAATGCTTCAGTATTAGTATATGGGAAGAAAAACAATGATAAGTTAAAGGCAGCAGGCTTAGAGAAAAGGGGGTCTAGAAGTGAGATGAAATTCAGTTTTAACGATTCAAGATTTATCCAGATGTAGGTTGTTCCCGGCTTTACTGAGCCGGGCGTGACAAAAGGGAATTGCAGAAAACTTTCCAAACGTTTTGGTAACGCTGCTGAAGATTAAAATTATACTGGCTCAAAGCCCAAATATTTACCAGCCCTTGTATCATACCGAAGAAAAGCAAAGCTGCAGATTCAAGATCTACATCCGGGCTGATAATTCCTGACTTAACACCATCCGCCAGAATAATTTTTACGCGATTTATATAATTTTCAATAACCGCATATATTTTCTTATTCAATTTTTTATCGCCCAGGCTGATTATTTCAGCGATCACCTGAAACGTAACGCCTTTCCTCTGTTCAATTGACGACATATGATCGGCGATTATATTTTGCAGCATCTCCAATGAATTTAGTGGGCTCCGGGAATTTTTATTGATATCGCCAATAAGCGTATCTTCAATATCATCGATGAGAAAAGAAAGGACATCATTCTTACTCTTGAAATGACGGTAAATGGCACCTTCAGATACACCTATTTCTTTAGCCATTCTCCTGATCGTCACGTGCTCACTACCATATCTGACAATCAGTCTTCTGGCAGCAGAAACGATCTGTTTCTGGCGGACTTCGGTATTTTCACGCTGGATTACCATTTCTACTATTGTACCACATTGCCGATCAGAGTGTCTCTAGCGGGTAACCTATTGATGATTTATGTTAATAATTGAGCACCTAATCAACATCGCTTTCGTAAACTTGGTTATCACCCAGTGTTTGCATTTATTAAAAATATCGGGTATAATTTTTTCAGTAATCCAATAAACCTTTAACTCAGTCCTGAGAGGCTGGTAAGGGGTGGAAAATGAATAATCGGAAGATTGATGCTACCTCTTGCCAGTCATGGGCAAGAGGTTTTTTATGCCAATAAAAATCATCATGACATCGGATGATATCCGACGCACCCTCGCACGCGTCGCCCATGAAATCATCGAGCGCAACCAAAAGATGTTAGATCTGGTCCTGGTTGGTATGCGTACCCGGGGTGTTCCTTTAGCAAAACGCCTTTCTGCCAATATCAAGAATTTTGAAGGCACGGAAATTCCGGTTGGAGTTCTGGATATCAGCCTTTACCGGGATGACCTTGACTCACTTGACCTCAAACCCGTAGTTAACGGCACACTGATCCCAACAGACATCTATGGTAAAACGGTAGTTTTGGTCGACGATGTCCTCTTTACCGGACGTAGTACGCGTGCAGCCCTGGACGCTCTGATAGATTTCGGCCGGCCTGATATTATCCAGCTCGCAGTTCTGATTGACCGCGGTCACCGTGAATTACCCATTCGAGCAGACTACATCGGTAAAAATATACCCAGTTCACACTCAGAAGAAATAAAGGTCGAGCTTATTGAGACAGATGGAATTGATCAGGTTGCCATCCTTTCCGCACCTGAGGAGGTTAAGGAATAATGACCACTACCTGGCATGAGGATGGTTCTACTTTAGTCTTGACTCCCAAAGCGGCTGTTACAGCTTCAGCCTGGCGTCATCATCACATCCTTGACCTGGATGATTTTACACCGGATGAAATAGACCTGGTTCTGCATATCGCCGACGCGATGAAAGAGGTACTTTCCCGACCGATAAAGAAGGTACCTGCTCTGCGCGGTAAGACTATACTTACTATCTTCTATGAAAACAGTACCCGAACTCGTCTCTCTTTCGAACTGGCCGCCAAAAGCCTGAGTGCAGATGTTTCGAATCTGGCCGCATCTTCATCGAGCGTTACCAAGGGTGAATCTTTAATCGATACTTTTCTGACATTGGAATCGCTGGGAGCGGATGTTGTAATCATGCGCCATCCGCAGTCAGGAGCGCCCAATATCGCATCCAGGTACGTTAAAATTAGCGTTATTAACGCCGGTGACGGATGGCACGCCCATCCTACCCAGGCATTACTGGATATGTACACTATGAAAGCCCATAAAGGGAAGTTGGAAGGACTTAAAGTCACGATTATCGGGGATGTTAAACATAGCCGCGTTTCCCGTTCCAACATTTGGGGGTTGACTACCATGGGAGCAGAGGTGACTCTTTGCAGCCCTCCGACCCTGTTGCCGGTTGGGCTGGATGAAACGGATTCTCTCTTTCCTAAAGTGAAGGTTGAACTAAATATCGAAAAAGCACTTAAAGGAGCCGATGTAGCTATGGTTTTACGACTCCAACTGGAGAGGATGCAAAACGGTCTTTTACCCAGTATGAGGGAGTATCTCCAACTATATCAACTGAACGAATTCAGACTTTCTCTGGCCAAGCCTGACGCGCTGGTAATGCATCCGGGACCAATGAATGAAGGGCTGGAGATTTCTTCAGGAGTGGCACATTGCACTCAATCTGTGATTAACGAACAGGTCACGAACGGAGTAGCGGTCCGCATGGCTTTGCTGTATTTACTGGCTGGAGGTAAAAAGCAATGAAGCCAACTTTGATCCAGGACGCATTAATTATAGACCCTTCACAGAAAATCAATGAAAAAGGTAGCTTGCTAATTACTGAAAATAAAATTACTTGGTCTGGTAAGGCTAACCAGAAGCCGCCGGTGAATGATTTTACGGTTATAGATGCTAGAAATTTAATAGCCTGTCCTGGTTTTGTTGACCTCCACTGTCACCTGAGAGATCCTGGATTTGAGGAGAAAGAAACAATTGCTACTGGAACTCTGGCGGCGGCAAAGGGCGGCTTTACTACTGTTTGCTGTATGCCGAATACAGACCCACCGATCGACAATCAATCGGTTGTAGATTATGTAAAGAAGAAAGCCTCTAATGAGGGAGCAATCCGTGTCCTCCCTATCGGTTGCATTACCCGTAGCCGAAAAGGAGAGTCCCTCGCCGAGATGGGAGAGCTTTGCCAGGCAGGCGTAGTAGCTTTCAGTGACGACGGCAATCCGGTGATGAACTCCAGACTGATGCGTCAAGCGATGGAATACAGCCGTGCCTTCGACTTGCCAGTTATCGAGCATTGCGAAGATAAGACTCTGGTAGAAGGCGGTCAAATGAATGAAGGCATTATCTCCACCCGCCTAGGACTGGCCGGAATACCCGCTGCAGCTGAGGAAAGCATGGTTGCTAGAGATATTACCCTCGCAGATCTCACGGGCGCCAGGCTACATATTGCCCATGTCAGCACTACCGGATCCGTGGATCTGATTAGAGAGGCAAAAAAGAAGGGCATCCGGGTCACTGCTGAAGTTACACCTCACCACCTTACCCTCACGGAAAATAAAGTAATGGGATATGACACTAATGCCAAAGTCAATCCTCCTTTAAGAAAAAAGAAGGATATCGAAGCATTGATACGCGGGCTCAAAGATAATGTGATCGATGCTATTGCCACTGATCATGCTCCACATACAGTAACAGAGAAATTGTGTGAATTTGCGTACGCTCCTTTTGGCATAAGTATTCTGGAGACGGCTCTGGGGATGCTTCTGAACCTGGTACATGAAGGACAATTGGACATAGATTTACTAATTTCCAAGATGACTTTCGAGCCGGCTCGTATCATCGGCAATCAATACGCAGGGTTAGGCACGTTAGCAGTGGGCAGCCTGGCAGATATGGTCCTGATCGATCCGCAAAAAGAATGGATAGTGGACCCGAAGACCTTCATCTCCAAAGGAAAGAACACACCGCTATCAGGCGTAAAATTTAAAGGCAAGATAGTAGCTACATTTTATCAGGGGAAACTTATTTATAAAGAATAAAGGCTGGTGTTAGACGATGGCTAAACGAGCAATTCTGGCTCTTCAGGATGGTACCGTATATGAAGGTTATTCCTTCGGGACAGACACGGATACCTGGGGAGAAGTTGTATTTAACACCAGCATGATCGGTTATCAGGAAATTTTGACAGATCCCTCCTATGCGGGACAAATCGTTTTGCCGACATATCCACTTATCGGCAATTATGGCATTAATGAACTGGATATCGAATCACGTAAAATACAGGTCAGCGGCTTTGTCGTCCGGGAAGAGTGTACCGAACCCAGCCACTATCTCAGTAGGAAAACTATTCACGAGTATCTGAATCATAACCAGATTGCGGGTATCTGGGGAGTAGATACCCGGGCAATTACCCGGAAACTCCGGAATTATGGGGTGATGATGGGATATATCACAACCACAAAAACTACCGGTGAAGCAATGGAGGCATTAAAAAACCTCCCGGATTACGGTTCTATAGATTTTGTGAAAGATATAACTACGGATGCATCTTATCAATGGGGACTCCCCTGTGATAGCTGTTATTTAAAAGGAAAATGTACTCAAAAAAGTGAAAATGATCCTTATGTTTGTGGAATCGATTCGTTAAAACAAAAAAAACCTGATTATCATATCGTCGCTTTTGACTGCGGCTTAAAATATAACATTTTACGGCAACTAACACGCCGCGGATGCTCGGTAACGGTTGTCCCGTGCACAAAAACTGCGCCAGAGATTTTAAAAATGAATCCGGACGG
>DEUU01000258.1:584-780 GCA_002362735.1 Dehalococcoidia bacterium UBA3254 | reverse complement strand
CTCTCGCCCGGTCCAGGCAACCCGGAATTGCTGGATTATGCCGTCGATACGGTGAGAGGACTTGCGGGAGTAAAACCCATCATGGGAATTTGCCTTGGGAATCAGCTTATCGCCCGGGCATTCGGCGGAAAGACTTTCAAGTTGAAGTTCGGGCACCGGGGAGGCAACCACCCGGTCCGGGAAATTGCCACCGGAC
>DEUU01000258.1:0-347 GCA_002362735.1 Dehalococcoidia bacterium UBA3254 | reverse complement strand
CGGTCCGGGAAATTGCCACCGGACGCGCTTACATTACTGCCCAGAATCATGGGTACGCGGTGGATGCGGAAAGCCTGCCGGCTTCGCTGGAAATTACTCATCTTAATCTTAATGACGGTACGGTGGAGGGACTGCGCCACAAAGAACTCCCGATTTTCGCCATCCAGTATCACTCCGAGGACTCTCCCGGACCGTGGGATAGCCGATATCTATTCGATAAATTTGTGGAGATCATCAGGCAGAATAATAAATAATGTTCAAAATGAAAATCAACAGACCAGGCATTTGTAAATTTTAGAATCGTATTTATAGGAGTAAACCTTGGCCGATAAACCTAAGACTTTACA
>DEUU01000349.1 GCA_002362735.1 Dehalococcoidia bacterium UBA3254 | reverse complement strand
TTCCTCAATATTCCAACCCCGAAATTAAGTATTTTACCGAAATAAATCAAGTATTATTACGGATTAAATTACGACCCTCCTCAAAGATAGAATATTTATTAGGAGTTAAAACAGGCTCCAAAAAGGTGAGGAGGGTCAATCTATGTTATCGAAAGCAATGGTATCCCCGACTATTCCAGTCGTGGACATGAAAAGAGCGAGAAAATTCTATGTAGAGACATTAGGTCTTAAAGTAGCAGCTGAGGACTCCTCTTCAGGAATAATGCTGGAAGCCGGGCATGGATCAATGATTTATCTTTACCAGAGACAACCTTCTCCTTGCGACCATACCCTGGCAGGTTTCTATGTAGAAAACTTTGATGCCGAGATAAAAGAACTGCGGGCCAGGGGAATAAAATTTGAGGAATATGATATACCGAGCATGGGGATCAAAACCGTGAACGGCATTGCCAACATGGGAGGGATGAAAGGAGCATGGTTCAAGGACACTGAGGGGAACATCCTGTCGGTTGGCGAATGGTCAGTTGAAAAAATGAAATCATCGATGAAAGTCGGCGCTTCAACATCGCGGTAAACCAGAATCAAAAAAAAACGGATGCAAGCCAAATTGCATCTGTTTTCAAGGGCACCGCTCTGAATAATCCGAAACAGAGTGGTGCCCGTTCTCATATACAATGATCACGGTCCGGATTCAGGGTTGTGGATCATAAAAACGGAGACGATCGCAGCCGCGGCAGCCAGAACGGCGCAAACTCCCATAGCCCACCGGAAAGCGTAGATAAACGCTCTGTCAATAACTGTCTCAGCTGCTTTTCGAGAATCAGTATCGAACCCAGGAGGTATCATAATACCCCCCAGTTTATTAGCCTGACTTAATATTTGCTGCTGCTGGCTTTGAGAAAGGTCCAAACTCCTGACCGTGTTCTGCAGATGGTCCGTAAAAACAAACAGCATAACAGCGCTCAAAATAGCGATCGCCAATAAAGCCGCAAACCTGGCGACGGCATTGTTCACTCCTGAAGCAACTCCGGAGAATACCGGTTGGACCATCAGAGCGCTTTTCGTTAGGGGGGCAATTACCAGGGCCATTCCCGCACCCACCAGAAGCAGTCCTGGCATAAAACCTGTAAAGAAATTGGCCTGATCTCCTAAAACACCCAGCAGGGCTGCCCCCAGTGCCACTGCCAACGGACCAAGAATCATCTGTAACCGGGGGCCGATTTTATCTGACAGAGACCCCGCAAAGCCGGAGAAGACGGAGATAATGATGGTGAAAGTCAGCAGGCTCAAACCGGATACGGTGGGAGTGTAACCCTGAATCTGCTGCATATTCAGGATAATAAAAAAGAGAATTCCGTTCAGAGCAAAGTAAAGGAGGATAGTCACGGCGTTCGATCCGGCGACCAGCGGATTTTGAAATATCTGGAGAGGAATCAGCGGATCGCGGCGACGAGCTTCTGAGAGAACAAAAAGAGAGACCGCCATTACTCCGCCGATCAGCCCGGCCAACACGGTCGCCCGCGTCCAGCCTTCCACCGGCCCGGTTATCAAACCATAGGCGATGCCTAAAAGGCCAAGAAAAATCAGAAGGGTGCCCGGCCAGTCGATCTTCCGGCTCCGGTTCTTTTGACTCTCCGGAATAAAAATTAAGGCGATAATCAAAGCCGCCGCACTGATCGGAACATTAATAAAAAAGACCGCCCTCCAGGAAAAGTTTTCAATCAGCCATCCACCCAACCACGGTCCGATAGCAGCAACTGCCCCGGAGATTCCCGCCCAGAGACCGATGACCTGTCCCCGGTGCTTTTCGGCAAAGGACGCGTTGATAATCGCCAAACTCTGCGGTACCATGAGGGCTGAACCGATGCCCTGAAGCGCCTGGAGAGTGATAAGGATACCTATCGAATGGGCCAGTCCGGCCAGGACACTGGCAAAGGTAAAGAATGAAATTCCGATGACGAAGATTCTCTTCCGGCCGAAATAATCGCCCAGGGAACCGCCGATCAGCAACAAAGTTGCCAGGAAGATCAACTGGGAGTTGGTGATCCATTCTATTCCAGCGATGTTACTGCCGAAATAGGACTGGATGGAAGGTAAAGCGATGTTAACCGCGGTGCCGAGGAGAAAAACCGTGCTGCTGGCCAGGGTAGTCGCCGCAAATATCCAGAAGCCCGACCTTGAGGATAAGGTACTCATATTTAAATTGTATAACACGCTTAACTTGACAGTATCCAAATAGCTATTCTATGATTGTTTCAACTATACCTAGATGCTCTAGGTATATAATCATATTGAGGCTGGTGATGACTTACGATAAAAAATTCATACCCATCCACGACCTGATCAAATTGAAGGGCAAAAGGGCGCTGGTGACCGGCGGCGCGATGGGGATCGGCCTGGCGATTGCTCGCCGATTGGCTGAAGCCGGAGCTGCCGTCGCCGTCATCGATTTAAACGAAGAAAAGGGGGAAAAAGCTGTCCGGGACCTGACCGACAATGGTTATCAGGCTTTCTTTTTTAAATGCGATGTCAGTCAGGAACAGGAGGTAAACAGTACCGTCACCGCCGCTGTGACCGGTATGGGCGGAGTAGATATTCTGGTAAATAATGCCGGCGTCTTTCCCTATACTCCTCTCGGAAAATTGAAAGCTGAGGATATTGAGAAAGTGATTTCGGTAAATTTGAAGGGACTCCTTTATTTTACTCGCGAAGTTTCCCGCCGGATGATAGACCAACAGCACGGCGGATGCATAATCAACCTGGCATCAATCGACTCAATCCATCCGGCGCACAAAGGGATGTCCGTCTATGACGCCTCTAAAGGCGCCATTTTGACAATAACCAAGAGCCTGGCAAAAGAGCTCGGCCCGGAAGGCATCCGGGTAAATGCCATTGCCCCCGGCGGTATTTTAACCGAAGGGTCCATCTCTCAGACACGGGCCGGCGGAGAGCAGTTTGGCCGCGCCGGACTGAAAGAGTTTATGTCCCGGATTCCCCTCGGCAAGATGGGCATTGCGGACGATGTCGGCCGGGTAGCCCTTTTCCTGGCTTCCGATTTATCCAGCTACATGACCGGCAGTGTGGTGGCCGTGGATGGCGGATATTTGATTTCATAGACAGTTTTAAGTATTAAGTTTCAGGTTTTAGCAAAGAAAGACCCTTGATTCCAGGACAAATCCTGAGAGAAAATAAAATGGAGGAAATGAATTGAGCGCGGTAAGAGTGATGGTAGATACCACAGCCTGTATCCCTCCCGATTTAGCCCAGAAGTATAACATCAAGATTGTTCCCGCGGCGGACTATATTGTCAATGGCAAGAAATATATCGAAAACGTCAACATTACGACTAAAGACGCTTATAATTATATCCGTGACGAGTCGGTTAAAATCACTACTTCAGCCCTTACTCCCGGCAAAGTTCTGGAAGCCTATCAGGAGCTCAGTAAAGAGACCCAGGATATCCTCTTTATTACGATCTCTTCCGGTCTGAGCGCGGTAGACAAGTCCGGCATTGCTGCCGCCAGGCTTCTTCAGGAACAAAACCCAAAGATGAATATCAAAATAATCGACTCTAAAAGCGTCGGCGGCGGATTTGGACTACCGGCGCTCGCAGCAGCTAAAGAGGCCGCGAAAGGGCTAAGTCTGGAAGAGGTAAGTAATATCGCTTCAGAATACCTCAAGCAGACCAAATGCCTCCTGGTCATGGATACATTGCGTTATATTTACCGGGTTGGGCGCATGTCCAAGACCGGAGCCCGAATCGCCTCGCTTTTTAAAATCCGCCCGATCAACATCTTAACCGATGCCGGTACGGTAGAACTAATGGAGCGGACGAGAAGCCGCGAAGATGCGCTTGAACGTGTTGTGGCCTATGTAAAGGAAAAAATGCCGGACGCCAATCTGAGCTTTATGATCAGTCACGGCGATGCTCCCGATTTGGCAGGGACATATGCTGAGAGGTTTAAGCAGGTCTTTAAATGCCAGGATATCATCATCAGCGATTACAGTCCGATTATGGGATACGGCGGCGGCCCGGGAGCCATGAGCATTGCCTTTCACCCCGAGCTAAAGTTGTTCTAAGAGTAAACCATGTAATATAATAAGCATTTAGTGCGTAATTCCTTATTTTGTCATTCCAGCGAAAGCTGGAATCTACCCGTCTCCTTATCTCCTATCCTTCATTTAGAAGGATACCTCCTCTTCGGAGGTGATATGGATTCCGGATCAAGTCCGGAATGACAAGTAGAGGGACTTTGGAATTATTTTATATTTCTAAAAAATAAGGGAGTAAGTATGGAGAATATCGCCGTTAAATCACCGGTACTCGAACGCTTCCGTGAAATCAACCGGACCTTCCCTAAAACCAAAGAGATACTGGACCACAAAGGCGCAGGCAAAAAGGTCTTTGGATGGCTTTGCACTTATGTTCCGGAAGAGGTCATCCTGGCTGCTGGCGCTCTGCCCATCCGCATTACCGGCTACAACCAGGAAATGGAACTGGAGGACGGCAACGCTTATCTTTATATTAACAACTGCTCCTTCTCCCGAAGCTGCCTGCAGCTGGGCCTCCGAAAAGAATATGACTTTCTGGACGGGGTGGTGGGTGGTTCCACCTGCGATGGAGCGCGCCGTCTCTTTGATCTCTGGCGATATTATCTCAAGCCGCCCTTCTTCCAAATTTTAACGGTGCCCCGCAAATCTCATGAACGGGCTCACCAGCTTTACTACAGCCAGGTAGAAGAATTTAAAAAACACCTCGAAGAATTTATGGGTGTCCGGATTACGGACGACAATCTTCTCAACGCCACCAAAATCATGAATGAATCACGTTCTTTATTAAAAGAGCTGTATAGTCTGAGAGCGCTGGATGAACCCCTGATCACCGGACAGGAAACGATGGAGGTCCTGAACGGCAGTTTCCGGATGCATAAAGAACAGTTTAATGGTTATCTCAAGGAATTAATCTTCGATTTGAAGAAGTCCGGAACCGGGCATAAAGCCAAAGCCCGCCTGATGCTGATCGGCAGCGTGATGACTAACCCGGAGTTCATCAAAAGTATCGAAGAGCTGGGAGTCGTCGTAGTAACGGATGAACTCTGCACCAGCACCCGTTACTGGTCCGATCCGGTCATTCTGGAAGGAGCGAAAAATCCTCTGGAGGCGATTACACGGCGCTATTTGAATAATTTCCCCTGTGCCCGCATGTATCCTTCTACCGATCGATTCGACCGCATTGTGAAATTTGCCCGTGCAGCCAGGGTGGATGGAATTATCAGCGAAACGATCCGCTACTGCGTTCCCTATGCTCACGATATTCCGCTGCTCAGCGACCGCCTGAAACAGGAAAATTTGCCTCTCCTGACTCTGGATGTGGAATATGGGACCTCCGGTTCAGGACAAATCCGTACCCGGGTCCAGGCCTTTCTGGAAATGGTAGAGATGAGGAATAAATGACAACTATCGAAGGAAAAAAGAACCGGATTGATAAACTGATACGCACCTGCCGGATGGTCTCGCGCATGAACCGCGGTCGTCCTGACGGCATGAAAAGTGAACAGCTGTACTACGAAATGCTGGAAAAATATTTTAGCCGGGTAGCCCAGGCGAAAGAAGAAGGAGGCTATGTCGCCGCTCATTCCGTCTTCTTCCCGGTAGAAATCCTGTATGCTATGGGAATTACGCCTCTGCATAATGAGGTCAGCAGCTGGACGATGGCGATGCTTCTTGGAGATCAGACTGAATTTATCACAGCAGGATCCGAATTAGGTCTGGCCAGTGAAATCTGCACCGCTCACCGCGGACTGAGCGGAGCTTACCACACCGGGGGGCTGCCCCGTCCGGATGTAGTTCTATGGTCGAATTTAATCTGTGATAACACCTCCAAATGCGGCGAACTGCTGATGGATATGAACCACTGCCCGGGATATTTCGTCGATCACCCCTTCGGCAGTACCCCTATCGAAGAGAAATATCTGGTTAACGAATATAAGGAAATGGTGACGTTCCTGGAAGAAAAGTCCGGCCGCAAATTGGATATGGAAAAACTTTCCCAGGGCGTCGCCGAAATGGACAAGCAGATCAAACTTCAGGTGGAGATCAGCGAACTCCGCAAGGCCGTACCTTCACCATTACACTCACGGCGGTTCCATGAGCTGCTTACGGTAGATTATATGTACGCCGGGCAGCCGGAAGAAACCGAATATTTACAGACTTTGAGGGACGACCTGGCGGAGATGGTCAAACAGGGAAAGGGTGCCGTTAATCCGGAGAAATTCCGCATGATGACCTTCTTCATCCCGCCGATCTATTTAATCGGTTTTTTGGAATCGATCTCTCAGGAATTTGGCGCGGCTAACGTGGTTGAACCGCTCTTTACTTACTGGAAATACAGCCCCCTCGATCCTTCCAAGCCCCTGGAGAGCACCGCCAAAAAGTCCTTCCTGATACCGGAAACCCGCACCATGTACGGTCCGTTCACCGGAGAGACCCTTCAGGATGTCGCCGACTGCGCCAGAGATTACAGGGTGGACGGGGCGATCTATTATGCCTTTATGAGCTGCCGCCATACCTGCGCCACGATCAAGGTTTTTAAAGATCTGATGAATGATCTTGAGATTCCGATGTTAACGCTGGACTGCGATATTATGGACCCGACCATAAACTCCGAAGTCGAGGTCCATCAAAAAATGGAGCAATTTTTCGAGTTGTTAGAGGATAGGTAACCATGAAAGCACTTGGAATTGATGTAGGCAGTTTGAATGTTAAAGCGGTGATACTGGACGGCAATGGCCCGCTGGCTTCCACCCAGATGCCGGCCGGCGAAGGATCGGAAGCCACCGCCAGGGTAGCCATGGAAGAGGTCATCAAAAAAGCCGGACTGACGCCGGACGGATGGTATATCGTTTCAACCGGAGTCGGCGGCAAGTCCGTTACTTTCAGCCAGCAGCAGAAAGCTATTACCACCTGTCTGGCCAGAGGCGTCCATGTACTCTTTCCCACCGCCCGTACGGTGGTGGACCTGGGTGCCGAAACCAGCACCATCTTAAAGATAAACGACCGCGGAAGGGTCACTGATTGGGCCGGTCAGGATAAATGCGCCGCCGGAACAGGCATGTTCCTCCAGGCGATGGCCAAGGTCATGCAGGTCAAGCTGGACGAAATGGCAGAGTATTCCCTCCGTGCCAAAAACAAAGCGGATATTTCCGGCACCTGTGCCGTGTTCGCCGAATCCGAAGTTATTTCGCATATTCACCGGGTGCCGCCCACGCCTAAAGAGGAAATAATCGCCGGCATCCACGCTTCCATGGTCAGCCGTATGATGGGACTCTTAAAAAGACTTGGCGTGGAGAAGGAGGTGGCAGTAGTGGGAGGAGTCGCCAGAAACAAAGGACTGATAGATATCCTTGAGAAAGAGCTGGGGTTCAAGGTGCTGTTACCGGAGAATCCCGAAACGGTTGCGGCCCTGGGAGCCGCGATTCTGGCCAAAGAAAGTCTGGAGAAGGGGTAAAGGAGTTAATTCATGATCACGGCGGGTATTGATATCGGTTCGCGGGCTTCCAAAGCAGTCGTTTTGAAAGACGGTAAGGTTCTCTCTTCGTACATCGGGGATACCGGTGCAGAGAGCGTCGTTACCTCTAAAATGACGATGGCCAAAACTCTGGAGGGCACGGGCCTTAAGATTGAAGACATGGACTATATTGTAGCTACCGGCTACGGCCGCGTCCTGGTACCGTTTGCCAATGAAAATATTTCCGAAATCAGCTGCCACGCCCGAGGCATCAATTATTATTTCCCCTCCGTCAAAACGATCCTGGATATGGGGGGACAGGACTGCAAAGCCATCAGTATCGACGCCGAGGGAAGGGTCGTTAATTTTGTCATGAATGATAAGTGCGCCGGAGGCACCGGGCGCTTTCTGGAGATGATTGCCGATGTCCTGAACGTGCCTTTAGCCGAAATCGGCGAGACAGCCCTGCAGTCCAGATCCGCCATCCCGTTTAATACCATTTGCGCCGTTTTTGCCCGCTCGGAGGCCGTGGCCTACCTTCGGAAAGGCATCAAGAAAGCGGATATTTTAATGGGTTTGAACGAAGCCATCTCCGTCCGCTGCCTGAACCTTCTAAAGAGAGTCTCTATCCTGAAAGACTTCAGCATCAGCGGGGGAATCGCCAAAAACAAGGGTATGGTCGCCAAGATCCAGGAGAAAGTGGGCATGGCGCCCCTGCTGGCACCGGACCCGCAACTGGCAGGGTGCTTGGGAGCGGCACTGTTTGCAAAAGACCGGGCGGAAGGCAAGGGCAAACGCGAAGAAATGAAGATCAGCTACGGCTATTCCGACGGCACGGGTGAATATTATTTAACTATAGACACCGGTAAATGCGACGGCTGCGGCAAATGCGTCGAACCCTGCCCGTCTGCGGTACTGGAAGTAGGACGAAACGATCAAGGACAGCCGAAAGCCAGAGTCAAAGAAGCCGTCCGGAAAAAACTCCATTTGACCTGCTCCGGATTTAAAACATGTTCGGCAGCCAATTCTGTGAACTGCCATACCGCCTGTCCGAATAACGCTATCAGCCATACGTGGTAGGTTAAGAGGCTTTTCCAAACTTTTCCTTCATGGGTTTACCGCAGCAGGAAAGCTGTTTGGTAGCCAAAAATTCTCCTCAGACATCCACATTAACCTGTAAACCGCAGATCTAACAGAGATAGCCGTCTCCCTTTTCTATCTTTTTAAAACGGGCAGTCTTCTTTTCAGAACTCATTTTACCGGCCATAGCAGTCCTCCCGAGATATTCATTTGACGTTAATTAGATTATATAGGCTCTGGCGTTTTACCATGGAACCACCATTTTCAGCTCCTTAAAAGCGACCAAAGTATCAGCCAGCAAGGTACCTTATGGTGATTATGGTTTCTATGGCGATTGGATATAGTAAAAAAGTATTTGCATCACAAGGTAACAATCCCTATTGGAGAATGATTGAAAACCAGAGTCTACATATTGGCACTGTTAGCCCTGGCGATGGCTTTGTTCCTTTTAGTCCATTTTGGGCTGATCTGGGTTTATGGCCGCTTTTATATTTATGAATCCAGTCCGCTGATACTAATTCTGGAAACTACGATGATTGGGGCGATCATGGCATTCAGCTTTTACTGCCTTGTAGAACAATTGCACTTCACAAAAAGATCAACCGAAAACAACCATCCGGTCACGAAACCCATTACTCCAATCGACCTGCCTCATTATCCAAAATCATAGTTCTTTATATAGCTTCCATTGACCAGGGTCTTTTCATTTTATTATTCCAGCGTAGAGCCTGTCCCAAACCCTGTCCCGTATAGCAGTACGGGACAGGGTTTGGGATGACAATTAAATGTAAACAGTTTTACAAGGCACTACACTAGATTTCTGTGGTCGTATTTACCTGCAGTCCGTAGGCTTTGATCTTGTTATAGAGAGTCATACGGGAGATCCCCAGCAGGCGGGAAGCTTCGCTGCAATTTCCTCCGGCTTCAATGAGCACATTCAGGATATGGTTCTTTTCCATCTCTCGCATGGTTTTCCCACCCGGAGTCCGGTGAGGCAGGTACAGGCTTTGCTGGGAGAGGTCGTTGGCATCAATCATATCGCCCCTGGCCAGGATGACTGCCCGTTCCACCGCATTCTCCAGTTCCCGGATGTTTCCCGGCCATTCATACCTTAAAAGGTAATCGTTCGCCTCCGGAGAAAATCCGACCACTTTCTTCTGATTCTCTTCATTAAACTTTCTCAGAAAGTACTCTGCCAGGACCGGGATATCGTCTTTTCTTTCCCGGAGGGCCGGCAGCTCGATGCTTACCACGCTCAGCCGGTAGTAGAGGTCTTCTCGGAACTGTCCGGACTCGATAGCCCTCTTCAAATCTTTGTTGGTGGCTGATATAAACCGGACATCCGTCATAATGGGCTCGGTGCCTCCCAGACGGTAGATAGACTTGTCTTCCAGAGCCTTCAGCAGATGGACCTGAACATTACCATCCAGGTTTCCGATCTCATCCAGAAACAGTGTCCCTTTATTGGCGATTTCAAATTTACCCCTTCTCTGAGCCTGGGCACCGTTGAAGGCGCCGATCTCATGACCGAAAAGTTCACTTTCGATCAACGGTTCAGGCAGAGGAACGCAGCTGACCATGGCGAAGGGCCGGCCCTTCCGGTAGCTCTGATTGTGAATGGCGCGGGCGACGATCTCTTTACCGGTGCCGCTTTCACCCGAGATCAGAATGGGAGCGTTGCTCTTCGCCACTACCTTTATCATATCGATGATTTTTTGCATGCGGGTGCTTTTGGCGAAAATATTCTCGAAAGAGTATTTTTCGTCCAATTTTTGCCGCAGGGAGAGGTTTTCATCCATCAAAGCCTGTCTTTCCGCCAGTTTGGCAATTAAAAGCTCTACTTTTTCCGGAGAAAACGGCTTTTCGAGGTAATCATAAGCGCCTTCACGGATAGCGGCGATGGCGGTCTTGACGCTGCTGTAGGCGGTGATGATTATGACCTGCATGTTCGGACATATCTGCCGCGCTTTTCTCAGCAGGTCCAGACCGTCCGCACCTGGTAATACCAGGTCGATAATGGCGACATTCGGATTTTCCTTCCGGATCAACCCCAGGGCTTCTTCAGCGTTCCCGGCGGTCGAGACGGTATAGCCCACATCGATGAGCCAGTCCTTCAGCGAGTCCCTCATAATTACTTCATCGTCAACTACCAGTATTTTAATTTCTTTCTGCATAATTTATGGGTAATTCGATGCTAAAGGTAGTACCCTCCCCCTCTCTGCTTTTTACGCTGATTTTTCCATGATGGCGCTGTATGATTCCATAAGATACCGCCAGTCCCAGACCAACGCCCTTGACCTCTTTTTTGGTGGTAAAGAACGGTGTAAAAAGTTTATGCATATTCTCCGGAGGAATTCCGCAGCCGGTATCCTGAACATTCAGTGTGATATTCCCGTTCCCCGCTTCGGTATGCAAAGTCAATTTTCCTCCATCCGGCATCGCCTGAATGGCATTTAATATCAGGTTCAGACTCACTTGCTGAAGCTGATCCGGATCAGCTTTAGTCTTTGGCAAGTCTGGATCCAATTCCTGGACAATTTTAATACGCTTTAACTGCGTCGAATTCACTAACAGGTCCAGTGAACGTTTTATGACTTCGTTAAGATCCGTCTCCCTGAGCGAAGGAGGTGACTGGCGTGAGAAGTCCAGCAGATCGCGAACCAATTTGGTACTCCGTATAAGCTCGCCTTCCATTTTCCCCAGATAATTCAAAGCCGAATCTTTGGAGTAGCTGTCGTTGCTGATTTTTTTATTCAGGAGCTGGGTGTAGACCAGCACTCCGGAGAGGGGATTATTGATTTCATGGGCAATAGAAGCCGCCATCTGTCCCAGCGAGCTCAATTTTTCCGCCTGTATCAGGCCTTCCTGAGTCTCTTTCAATTGCGAAGTGAGGTGCGGCCAGCACATCGAAATTTCGGCCTGTTCTCGGGCAACAGCCGCTGCCAGGTCCCGGCAGGTCCGGTAACCGCAAGCTCCACAATTAAACTGATCCTCCTTGCGAGACCTGTTCATTTGCTTTAAAATTTCCTGTACCTGGGCCTCATTAGGTTCGGGTAGGCGAGCATCCTGGGGTTTGAACTCCCGGCGCAAATCTATATGGCTGTACTTCTCCAGGTCTCTGCGCGTCTGCTCAGGATCAGAATCCATTTTGACATACTTGGCAACCAGTTCACGACGGATAAAGATGCTCCGGTCATTATCTATAGCCGGGCCGTTAATACATCCATGGCAGAAAAAGAAATTAATAAAATGAGAATGCACGCCGCCTTTGGCGATGTCCTCCAAAAAGCTGATAACGTAATCTCTACCGTGGGCATTGATTACTTCATTATGTAAAATATCATCGCTCCATCCGGCAATTTCCAGCATTCCGGCAGAAATGGCAAATAAACGACCCAGGTTAGGTTTGGGTCCGGTAAACTTATCTTCCGGCTCCTGGGCCGGGAAAATATTCCTGGCAGCAAACATTTCTTTCAGTTCACTAAAAGTCAAAACAGCGTCAATTACCCCAGCCACATGTTCATCTTTACTTTCGGCCTTTTTAGCGACGCAGGGACCGATAAAAACCACTTTAGCCTGAGAATCATAGGCCTGCTTAATCAGTCTCCCCATAGCGACCATGGGAGACACAACCGGAGCCAGGCAACCTACCAGTTGGGGGAAAAATTTCTCCACATAGGAGACTACAGCCGGGCAGGTGGAAGAAAAGATCATTTCATCTTTTCTTTCTTTCAATAAACGGACATATTCGCGGCTCACCATTTCCGCCCCGAAAGCATCTTCCATAACCTCGGTGAAACCGAGCGCTTTTAGAGAACTCACGAACTGGCCAGGGGTAACATCCGGTAAAGCCGCAGGGAAAGACGAAGAAGGAATCGCTATAGTATGAGCCCTGGACTCAAGCAAGTTGCGGACTATCTCGATATCGCTTTCCACCTGCTTGGCGCCGGTGACGCAGAATCGAATACAGGCTCCGCAATTTACACAGAGGTCGGGCATCACTTCCGCCAGGCGGTTTTCCACTTTGATAGCTTTACAGGGACATCCGCGGACGCAGGCGTAACAACTCCGGCATCTCTCTTTTTTGGTATGTACTATACTCATCTCAGTCCCGATTTTCAAGAATTAGAGGTTTCCAATCCGCTCCATTCTCTGAGAACATGTATAAATATTATACTATCCTTCAAAATCATATCAAAATTTTATATACATATGCAAGCAACAGGCTCAAAGGCTCCCTGGAAATTACAATGTATTCTCCAGGCGGAATTAATCAAGCGGATATTGGAAATACTATCGAAATTCAACCGTGGCTTAGAATTAGATTCCGGACAAGTCTCAAAACTTCATAGCGCTGTAAAACTACCTCCTGGTGAGAATCTAAAGAGACTTCACAGGCGGTCTGGTCACCTTCTTCAATATCCGAGGAGATTTTACTCTTTTTATACGGAGAAGAGAGTGTTCGGGCCCATTAGCGCCCACCATTTTAGCCTCAAAACAATGGTAATGTTCAATAGACAGAACCCCTGTTACCATTACAGCTTACGTTTCCTCGCCGCGAATCTTTTCAGAACAAAATCGCAACACTAACGCACATCTAAG
>DEUU01000298.1:13175-13344 GCA_002362735.1 Dehalococcoidia bacterium UBA3254 | reverse complement strand
CATACCGGTAGTGACGTCAACCACGGAGGGTGTGCCGGTTTTGGAAAAGTGCGGATAGAGTTGAGGGCTGTCTTTCATAGCCTTAAGCATTACTTTTCTCTTTTCCTGGAACAATGCCGGATCGGCGATAGCAGGCTTACCGGAGCCGCGCACGGCAATGGCCTTCAGG
>DEUU01000298.1:0-12922 GCA_002362735.1 Dehalococcoidia bacterium UBA3254 | reverse complement strand
TCAGGTTTTTCGAGCCCATCACGGCTCCCAGGCCCTTGCGGCCGGCTGCCCGCCGCTCATTGACGATGCAGGCCATAGGGATCATCTTTTCTCCGGCGGGGCCTATACAAGCCACTCTAAAATTCTGGTCTTTGAGTTCATCTTTAATGAAGAGCTGAGTATCTGTAGTTTGCATCCCGCTAAATTTGGCGGCACTGCGGAAACGGACCTCGCCATCGTTAATGGAAACATAAATGAGGTGCGGGGCTTTCCCTTCCACGATGATCATGTCATATCCGGCTTTTTTCATTTCATCCGGGAAATATCCTCCGCTCAGCGAACAGGCGATGGATCCTGTCAGCGGAGATTTGGAAGCCACCGCCATACGGTTCGAACAGGGAGCACCGGTGGCATTCAGTGGGCCAACGGCAAATATTAAAAGATTCCCCGGATCCAGAGGGGGTGTACCTGGTTTAAATTCGTCATACAGATATTTGAAAGCGAAACCGACTCCCCCTAAATATTTTCTGGCCAGATCAAAAGAGACAGCTTCCTCTGAGGAAGTCATCTGAGTTAAATTTATCCTTAATATTTTCCCGGTATAGCCACCATGATACATTAAGTTAACCTCCAGCAACGATGAGTATTAGATAAAGATGATCATTGTCTTTAACAGACTTTGTCAATTGCTCCCGGTAAGCACTCTCCAGGTTGATCGAGACGAAAACACCTTTTTGCATTTTCCCCGTATCATCGAACAATAGTGGTGACAGATCAGGAAATTGAGAGACGAGGTCAGCGAGACATTTACCGACGGTAGAACCGTGGACTTCTACAAGGTCGCGATCACCGGCATAGGCTCGTAAACTCGAGTACAGATGCACCTTGATACTCATAAATAATTATCGATCCTTTGCAGATAATAATACACATTGTATTAAGGTGTCAAAAATTCAAAAAGATTATTTCAGCGATTTACCGGTGAGAATCTCAAATGCTTTAATATAAATCCTTCTGGTTGAGTCGATTATTTCCGGGGGAAGCATAGGAGCAGGTGGTTCCTTGTTCCATCCTGATGCTTCCAGCCAGTCACGAACAGGCTGTTTATCGTAGCTCGGTTGAGATTGTCCAACAACGTACGAGTTGATGTCCCAAAACCGAGAGGAATCGGGAGTCAGAAGTTCATCAATCAAGATTAGTTTATTGCCCTGCAGGCCAAATTCCATCTTGGTATCAGCAATAATTATACCTCTGGCTCTGGCATAATCCCGGGCGTAGGAATAGATCGTCAAGCTGGCATTTTGCATCTCCTCCGCCAGAGTTGCGTCTACCACTTCTTTTAGTCCGTTCATGGTGAGAGGCAAATCATGACCTTTTTCCGCTTTGGTAGTAGGTGTAAACAGCGGTTCTGGCAATTCCTGGCTCTCCACTAGACCTTTGGGTAAGGTGTATCCGCAGACAGTTCCGGTCCTTCGGTATTCCTCCCAGGCTGAACCCGCGAGATAACCCCGGACAACACATTCAACGTTTATGCGGGCCATTTTTTTTACCAGCATGGAGCGTCCAACAAGACAGTCCGGATACTTAAAACGCTTTTTGGGAGAGATATAATCGTTCAGACGGTTAACGTCTTCCAGGGATTCTACCAGGTGATTCGGAATTAATTTTTTCGTCTGATCAAACCAGAAGGCGGACAGTTGGTTCAAGACCTGACCTTTATCCGGGATTCCGCAAGGCAGGACGACATCGAAAGCCGAGATGCGGTCAGTGGCCACGATAAGCAGAAGGTCGCCCAAATCGTAAGTATCCCTGACTTTACCCCGGCCAAAGAGTGGGATTGGTAGATCGGTCTCCAGTAACACTGATGAATCCATTTCCATACTCACTCCTTTTTAATAACCAGTTTGCATTTGAGATTTCATTGTCAGAAAAGCAGAGGCTGGGAATAACAATTGATGACTGACAATTGAAAACCTCTATTCTCCCTAATTCGATTGAATTGTCCTGGGGGCGAGATTGGCGGGTGAATTAATCGTTTTATCTCGCCACTGGGCTTCGGTTAAACCCAGTCGATTAAAGATCTCGTTGACATGACCCAGGTAGTATTGATAATCGAATATTGATTCTAGGTCTTTAGGTTTGATTACCGCCATAACTTCGGTATCGTGCTTGAGCAAAGTAAGAAAATTGCGGTTCGCTTTCCAGGCTGCCATAGCATTCTTTTGAACTAACTCATAGGCTTTTTGGCGGCTCAACCCTTTGTCAATCAAGGCCAGCATCACTCGTTGGGAAAAGACCAGTCCTTTAGTCAACTCCAGATTTTTCTTCATTCTCTTCGGAAAGACCAGTAGTCCGGTCATTATCGAAGTAAAGAGATTAAGGATATAGTCTAATGCCAGGCAGGAGTCCGGCAGTATCAAACGTTCATTGGACGAGTGGCTGATATCTCGTTCATGCCAGAGAGCCATATTTTCCAGTGCGGTAACGGAATGTCCCCTAATTAACCTGGCTAAACCGCTCACTCTTTCGCAAAGCTCAGGGTTCCGTTTATGAGGCATGGCTGAAGATCCTGTCTGTCCTGCGGAGAAGGGTTCTTCTACTTCATGGATCTCTGTTTTTTGCAGTGCTCGAATCTCGGTCGCAAATTTATCCAGGGAACCAGCGATTATGGCCAGAGTGGTAATAAAATGAGCATGCCGATCACGTTGGAGGATCTGATTTGAGATGGGAGCCGGCTGAATACCCAGTTTTGCGCAGGCTTTTTCTTCCACCTCAGGAGGAACGGTGGCATAAGTCCCGACAGCTCCGGAAATCTTGCCGAAAGCGATGTTTCTGCGCGCTTCGGTCATCCGACGCTGATTCCGGCGCATTTCGTCGACCCAAACCGCCAGTTTTAAACCGAAGGTGATCGGTTCAGCATGAACACCATGGGTTCGACCGATCATCGTAGTATATTTAAATTCTATCGCTCTCCTGGCCAGGACATCGATCAAGGTTTTGATATCTTCGGTTATAATGTCTGCTGCTTCTACCAATTGCAAGCTGGTTGAAGTATCCATAATATCAGAAGAGGTTAGGCCGAGATGAATGAAACGTGATTCTTCTCCTACACTTTCGGCTACCGCGCCTAAAAATGCAGTCATATCATGGTGAGTTTCTTTAAGAATCTCTTCCATGCGCTTTACGTTGCAGCGCGCCAATTTGATTTTGGGCATGGCTTTTCGAGGTATGACTCCCAGCTCAGACCAGGCGTCACAGACAGCGATTTCTACATCCAGCCATTTGTTAAATTTGTTTTCATCTGACCATACGCGCTTCATCGCGGGTCGAGAGTAGCGTTCGATCACGGTTTAGCTCCTTGCCAGGTTGTTTCTATATTTTTCGTATGCATCACGGATACTATTATACTTGAGTCCTAAAATTTCCGCAGCTAAATAGGCCGCATTCTTAACCCCCCAGCTTCCCACCGAGACACAAGCTACCGGGATACCGCCCGGCATCTGAACGATTGAATATAGGGCATCCACTCCTTTCAATTCACTTGAAGCTAGAGGCACGCCGATAACGGGTAAGGTAGTCCAACTTGCCAGAACCCCCGGTAAATGAGCCGCACCGCCAGCTGCGGCAATAATTACTTCTATTCCTTTCTCCCTTGCAGCTTTGGCGTACTCCCGGGCTTTTTCTGGTGTACGGTGGGCTGAGATAATTGATACTTCAGAGTCAATGCCGAATTCTTTTAAAATTTCTACAGCTGGTTGAATGGTTTCGAGGTCTGATTTTGAACCCATCACGATAGCGACGGTTGGCATTATCTTATCTCCTAAAATTTGGCAATATCTTTGCGGTATTGCATACCTTCGAAGGTTATCCGTGAAATATTGGCATAAATCTTTTCACGGGCTTCGTTTGTAGTCTTTCCCAGTGCTACTGCGGTCAATACACGTCCGCCGTTCGTCATTACCTGGCCGTGCTCAGCACCAGCTTTCGTGCCCGCATGAAATACGATAATATCAGGGTCGACCTTGTCAAGCCCCGTAATTGGAAAGCCGGTTTTATAGCTGCCTGGATAACCCGCAGAAGCTAAAACTACGCCCACGCAGGCTCTTTGGTCCCATTCTACCTTGACGGACGGTAAATTGCCATTGATGACGCCAAAAATGATATCCAGGAAGTCGGATTTGAGCCTTGTTAAGGTGACCTGGCACTCGGGGTCGCCAAAACGAGCGTTGAATTCCAGCACCTTAGGCTCTCCATTATTCACCATTAATCCGGCATAGAGTACGCTCTGATATCGCCGGTTTTCTTTATCCATTGCTTTTATCGTTGGTTCAACAATGTTCTGGAGTACTCTTTGCTCCAGATCAGGAGTGAAAAAGTATGGCGGGCTGTAACTTCCCATTCCTCCAGTGTTTGGACCCTGATCGTCATCATACACTCGCTTGTAATCGCAGGCGGGAACCATCGGAAGAACGTTCTTGCCGTCGGAAAAAGCAAAATAACTCATCTCTTTCCCTGTGAGTTTTTCTTCAATAATAATTTTATCGCCTGCCTGACCGAAAGTTCTGGCTTCCATCATGCTCGACGCTGCTTCCAGGGCTTGTTCAGTAGTTTCAGCGATAATTACACCTTTACCGGCGGCCAGTCCATCCGCCTTAATAACCAGCGGGGCACCCTGGTCAAGGATATATTTTTTAGCCTGAGAAAAATTAGAGAAGGTCTGGCTTCGGGCGCAGGGAATATGATATTTTTGTAACAAATCTTTAGAGAAGGCTTTGCTGACCTCAATTTGGGCAGCCGCTTTCGTAGGACCGAAAATCGGTACACCGATCTTTTGAAAATGATCGACGATCCCCTCGGCTAGAGGTGCTTCAGGCCCGACAACGACTAATTCGATATGATTTTCTTTGACAGCCCGGGACAGAGACATGACATCCGTGGGTTTGATGTCAAGATTAACAGCTATTTGAGCAGTTCCTGCGTTACCCGGCGTGGTGTAAATTCGTGTGACTCGAGAACTTTGAGCCAGCTTCCATGTTAGAACATGCTCGCGAGCTCCGTTTCCCACCACTAAAACTTTCACTGATTACTCCCATTCTATAGTTGAAGGCGGTTTAGAGGTAATATCGTAAACAACGCGGTTGATACCGCGTACTTCATTTACAACACGATTAGAAATGCGGGCGAGAATATCGTATGGAAGCCGCGCCCAGTCAGCAGTCATGGCATCATCACTGGTAACGGCCCGGACAGCTAAAAGATATCCGTAAGTGCGGAAGTCTCCCATGACTCCAACCGATTTAACATCGGTCAATACGGCGAAACTCTGCCACAGTTTATGATAAAGTCCTGCGGCTCTGATTTCATTCATGACAATATAGTCCGCTTCGCGAAGCATATCCAGTTTCTCTCTTGTCACTTCACCGATAATGCGGATAGCGAGACCGGGACCTGGGAATGGCTGGCGCCAGACCATTTCCTCTGGTAGTCCCAGTTCAGAGCCGACCTTGCGGACCTCGTCTTTAAAAAGAGAGCGTAAGGGCTCAAGCAATTGAAGCGACATATCCGCTGGTAACCCGCCGACGTTATGGTGGGTTTTAATCTTGGCGGCTGCCCGGCTTCCTGAAGAAGCGCTTTCGATGACGTCAGGATAAAGAGTACCCTGGGCTAGAAAGTCCACTTTCCCTATCTTGCGAGCCTCTTCTTCAAAGATACGGATAAATTCTTCACCTATGATTTTACGTTTAGCTTCAGGGTCAATAACACCCTTTAATCTTTTGAGGAATCTTTCGGCGGACTCGGATAGGATAATATTCATACCCAGATTCAGCCGGAAAATGTTAAAGGTGCGTTCAACCTCTTCTTTACGCATCAGACCGTGGTCTACGAAAATACAGGTGAGCTGTTCGCCGATAGCTCTGTGAATCAGAGTGGCTACCACGGAGGAGTCCACTCCGCCGGAAAGAGCACAGATAACTTTACCGTCGCCGACCCTGCTGCGGATTCGGCATATGCTCTCATCGATAAAGTTACCAATGGTCCAGGTACCGCGACAGCAACATATCTGATATATAAAATTCTTTAGTATATTTTTCCCTTCAGGAGTATGTATCACTTCGGGATGGAATTGAAGGCCGAAAATATTCTGGTCATTGCCCATGACGGCCACCGGAGTATTTTCAGTGTAGGCAAGAGCCGAAAATCCCTTTGGGATATCTTCGATCTTATCTCCGTGGCTCATCCAGACAGCCGTTGTTTCCGGTAGTCCGGTAAACAGGGGCGAGTCCATGCGGCTGAGGTGAAGAATGGCATGTCCGTACTCCTGCCGGGTACCCGGAGTCACCGTACCTCCGAGTTGCTTGGTGATAGCCTGCATGCCGTAACAAATACCAAGGACTGGCAGATGGCTTTCATAGACGTAGGCCGGGGCTAAGGGAGCGCCGTCCTCATAGACGCTGGACGGTCCACCCGATAAAATAAACCCTTTGGGATTTAGAGAGGCTATCTTTTCCCACGGGGTATCGTGAGAGACTAATTCGCAATAAACCTGAAGTTCGCGGACTCTTCTGGCAATGAGCATGCTGTATTGAGAGCCGAAATCTATAATGATGATCGCTTCGGGTTCAGGTGGCAAAGTGGTTTCTTCACTCTCAATCGGTTTTTGCCCGGTCTTTTGCTTGGCAATCTCCAGATAAGTAGAGACTTCAATGTCATTACTGGTTGAGACTCGGTGACTTTTATCGGGGGTCAAATTCTGCGGATTTCCAACTGTTTCCATTGATAAAAAGCTTACCATTGCAATAATGTTTCGTCAAGCTGTGTCTTACCTTTTTCCGAGGGTGATAACCTTTTTCATTATGCAAGACACGGTCTGGATAAAACGAGGTTTTGATTACTATTTTTTGACGCGTCGAAGCTAATAAAAATAATTAATTGGCTATAAAATGGATTTTATTTAGCTTATGGAGTTGATCAAATGTTCTAGCTGTTTATTATTACTGTTTTCTTTTTTGTCACCCCATTCTTTATTGTAAATGATATGTGCCGGAACACCCGCAGCAGTACAATTATCAGGAACGTCCCTGATTACCACGGAATTGGCCCCAATAATAGAGTTATTACCTATCCGGATATTACCGCTAATTTTAGCCCCAGGATTAATTAAGACATGATTCCCAATAATGGGTCCATCTCCTTTTATAGAGCCAATGGTGACTTCATGAAAAATTCGGCAATTTTCCCCGATTTTCTTGGCGTATATTAATGTGCAGTAACCATGCGTAATGAGAAGCCCAGGACCAATTGAATCGGTCGAAATATCCAGAGTGACCAAACGAGGATAAAATGGCTCTATCAGTTTGGATAAAATGTATCTGCTTTTTTTTGTTCTGTAATAGAAGAGGTTCCTGAATTCAGGATAATACAGCATCAGGTATTGGAGATTTTTCCAAAAAGGGTACTTACATTTTTCAATATTACAATCTTTAATAAATACAGCTATATCTTGCCTGATAATTTTCCTTTCGGGAGATACGAGATAAGTTGTTAAAGCCGGTATTAGACGAATAAAATTTAGGTGAATCCATAATTCTTTATATCGCATTTTTACCTTTTATCACTCTGAAAATTATTTTGCCCTCAGCATTCGATGAAGGAATCAACATATTTTATGATTCTATTTGGCTTAAGTCAAGATGAATTATCTTCACTTAACTTTACTTATTTTAACGATTTTGCTGATGTTTTGGGATATGCTTCGACGACTAAATTAAAAAATCCTTAAAAATATTAAATTTCCTTCCATTTTCTAAATCTGTTTTATACCCCCAAATTTTATCATAAAAATGGCTTTTAGGGGCTTTTATTTATGTTACGAAAGCAATAAAATTGTTTTAATAGAGCACTTTCCGACCAGGAGAGAAAATGGATAAAAACTTTATCGAAATCGCGGTTGATAAGTTAGGAATAGAGCCTGGCCCAGCGTTGGAGCAAACCAAAAAATATCTACTTGGGAATGTAAAAGTTTGGCTAATGGACGAGACGCAGATTCAGATTGCAGCCAAGGCTTATATGGCTGGATGGAAAGCTGCTGAAAAGGAAAAAGCGGGAAATTAAAAACAGTCTTTTTACCGGTTCCAACAAGTACCAAAGTCCTGTTACCAATTTCATATTGTGGTGCAAGGGATTTCAATATAAATTATTTTGTAGTGGTTGGTAGCAGTTAACCTTTTCATCATCTTTTAAACCTCCTAAAGTTGGCCCCGGCTTAGTGAACCGGGGCCGAACTATTTCTGAATGGTTTCATGCAGTCCTCATAAACTAAATTGTTACCCCGGATCATTCATAAGCATCAATACTGGTCCTTAGTATTGATGCAAATGCTGAAATGGATGCGTTTACTTATTAATAATCAAATAACAAGCGAGAACGGTTAGGGCTTTGGTCAGATCAAATAGATAGAATTCCGAGCACGGATTTATTCCATATATGACATTGTGATATACTACAGTCAAGTGATCTTGAGAAATCTTCGGGATCGAATTTCCTCGTGAGAAAGGTAAAAATATGCAGGTTGAATTACCAGAAGATATCCGGCAGCAAATTGAGAAGGGAATTGAAATCATCCGGCATGGTGGGGTCATAGCCTTTCCGACGGATACAGTTTATGGTCTGGGCGCAGGCGTCTATAAAGAATCCGGCATACAGCGCATTTTCGATATCAAACACCGACCTTCCGAAATGGCTTTACCCATTTTGTTAGCGGATGCCTCTCAGATACACGAAGTGGCTAAAGAATTGCCTCCTTATGCCTGGCGTTTGATTAAGGAATTTCTACCCGGAGGCTTAACCCTGGTTGTCTTTCGAACTAAGGTAGTCAAAGATCTCATTACAGGTGGAGGAGATACCGTCGCTATCCGAATTCCGGACCATCCGGTGCCCAGAGCCTTGATCAAGGGAAGTGGGATGCCTGTAATTGGCACCAGCGCCAATGTAAGCGGTAAACCCCCGGTTCTGACAGCCCAGGAGGTTCGGAATGAGATTGGTGAATCGGTTGATCTCATTATCGATGGAGTACCGGTTCCTTCCGGAAAAGAGTCTACCGTGGTAGATGTCACCGGTGATGTGCCAGTCATCCTGAGGATTGGCGCCATTTCTCGAGATGAGATTGCGAAAGTGGTAGAGGTGGTTTAAAGCCTGTCTATGAAAATTGCGATTGGTTCAGATCACAGGGGAGTGGAATACAAGAAGTTCGTCATGAACCTCCTTTCAAAAATGGGGTACAACTATCAGGATTTCGGCACTTATTCTTCCGATTCCGTAGATTATCCGGATATTGCACAATCTGTATGCGAATCGATTGACAATTCTGAGTCTGATTACGGAATTTTGATTTGTGGAACTGGAATAGGAATGAGCATTGCCGCCAATAAAATTAAAGGAATCCGAGCCGCGTTATGCTGCGACGTATTTAGAGCTCAAAGAGCAAGATTGCATAACGATGCCAATGTGATTTGTTTGGGAGCAGAAAGAGGAGAATCCGGGGTTGAAGATATCCTCAAAACTTTTTTCAGCACCCGTTTTGAAGGCGGGCGTCACCAGCACCGTCTGGATAAAATTAGTCGCCTGGAGACCATACTATAGTTGACAAGCGCGGCGGTCATATAATATGATTATTATAATATTCATCTAAAGGGAATTAATATAAGATGATTATAAAGAACCTGGTCACAAGCCTCTCCCTTATTGTACTGGTTGTACGCCTGTGCAAAGGGCTTGATGTGCCTGTGGTTCGAACTTAAAACTTAAAGAAAAAAATAACAACACATCAAGCCCAGGAAAGAAAATCCTGGGCTTTTTGTATATAGTTGTTAAAATACTATATTGGCAAATTAACTGACCTAAGTAGATGAGGGCGGAATAAAGAGGAAATCGGGCGGATTTTAGCTTTGAGGGATTTTTGACAATAATAGGTTGCTATGTTATGGTTGGTTTAAGATTGGGGAACTATTTTTTTGGAGAGGCCGATCTCTCCGACGGAAGGTAAAGATATGAAAAGTGACTCTATCAAAAAAGGAATCGAGCGGGCTCCCCATCGATCTCTGTTATATGCCTTAGGGTGTACTCGCGAAGAATTTGAAAAGCCTTTTATCGGCATCGTCAACAGCTACAGTGAAATAATCCCCGGACATATGCATTTACGAGAAATCGCCCAAGCGGTTAAAGACGGAGTACGCAGTGCCGGAGGAGTTCCCTTTGAAGTGGATACGATTGCGGTTTGCGACGGCATTGCCATGAACCACTCCGGTATGAAATATAGTTTACCCAGTCGGGAATTGATAGCCGACTCCGTAGAAGTTGTCGCTGAAGCTCATGCCTTTGATGCCCTGGTGTTCATTCCTAATTGCGATAAGATCATTCCCGGAATGATTATGGCGGCGCTGAGATTAAATTTACCGTCAATATTTATCAGCGGAGGTCCGATGTTAGCTGGCAAGTTAGCGACGGCAGACGGTTCCAAAATCGTAGACTTGAGCTCTACCTTTGAAGCGGTAGGAAAAACCGCCAGTGGCAAAATGACCGAGGAAGAACTGGCCCAACTTGAGCAGGCTGCTTGCCCTGGTTGCGGAAGCTGTTCTGGTATGTATACGGCGAATACAATGAACTGTTTGACGGAGGCGGTTGGGATGGGCTTGCCAGGGAATGGAACCATTCCAGCTATCGATATTCGAAGAAAACGTCTGGCAAAGGAAGCTGGTCAAAGGATTGTCCAAATCCTGGCGGAAAACGTTCGCCCGCGAGATATTATTACCCGGGATTCGATAAATAATGCTATAAGCGTAGATATGGCTTTGGGCGGAAGCACTAACACCATATTACATTTTACCGCTATAGCGCACGAAGCCGGGTTTGAGTTTCCCTTGCAGGCGGTAAATGATATCAGCGAGCGCACTCCGTATATTTGTAAACTTAGTCCGACTGGAGCACACCATATTGAAGACCTGGACCGAGCGGGTGGCATTCCTGCGATTATGAAGCAGATCAAGGGATTATTGAATACCAAATGTAAAACAGTTTCGGGTTCAACCATTGGCCAGATTGTCAGTCAAGCGCAGGTAGTGGATAAGGATGTGATACGTTCTTCAAAGACAGCTTATTCTCAAAAAGGCGGTACGGCTATTTTATTTGGCAATCTGGCGCCTGAAGGTGCCGTTGTCAAGCGAGCGGCAGTCCTTCCTGAGATGATGGTCCATACTGGACCGGCGAGAGTTTTTGATTCAGAAGAGGAAGCTACTAGGGCGATCATGGCGAACGCAATTAAACCCGGTGATGTTCTGGTGATTCGTTATGAAGGCCCCAGGGGTGGACCGGGGATGCGTGAAATGCTCACGCCGACTTCAATTATTGCAGGAATGGGTTTGGATAAAGAGGTAGCCTTGATTACGGATGGCCGTTTTTCCGGAGCGACTCGGGGATCTTCCATAGGACACGTTTCTCCCGAAGCTGCCAGCCGTGGGCCTATTGCCGCGGTCAAAGAAGGGGACATCATTAAAATTGATATTCCCAACTACAAAATCGATGTAGATTTAAGCGCTCGTGAAATTTCAAAACGATTAGCAAAAATGCCAGAATTCGAATCTAAAATTAAGACCGGATACCTGAAGCGCTATGTTGAAAAAGTCACCTCGGCCAGTACAGGAGCGGTTTTTAAAGAATAGGCTTTATATTTTAATAAATTTCTCCCGTCAAGGAGTGGTTAGATGAGATTAACAGGTGCTCAGATTTTATGTGAGAGCCTAATAAAAGAGGGAGTAGAAGTAATCTTCGGCTTTCCCGGAGGAAAAGTCATACCGTTGTATGATACTCTCCTGCAATATCCGAAGTTACGACACATACTGGTACGGCACGAGCAGGGAGCAGCCCACGCTGCCGACGGTTATGCTCGGGCGACGGGAAAAGTGGGTGTCTGTCTGGCTACCTCCGGACCGGGAGCTACCAATCTGGTGACCGGCATCGCCAATGCCCAACTGGACTCCGTTCCCATCATTGCAATTACTGGCCAGGTAGAACGTCCGGCTTTGGGTAAAGACGCATTTCAGGAAGTGGACATTACGGGTATCACTCTTCCGATAACAAAGCATAACTATCTGGCCATGGAAGCCAGTCAGTTGCCCAGGATTATTAAGGAATCGTTTTATCTGGCTAAGACCGGCAGGCCTGGTCCGATTTTGATCGATATACCGGTAGATGTCTTTACGGAAAAAGCGGAGTATGAGTATCCCGATGGTGTAGATCTGCCAGGCTATAAGCCCACGGTGCAAGGCCATTCGGCTCAGATCAAAAAGGCTGCTGAAATTATCAATAACTCCTGTGATAAGCCGGTTATTATAGCCGGTAGAGGAGTAGTTATATCCAGGGCTTATGAAGAATTAAAACAGCTGGCAGAGAAGGCCCAGATACCGGTAGTGACTACTTTGCTGGGAATCGGCTCGTTTCCGGAATCGAACCCTTTGAGCTATGGTATGCTGGGTATGCATGGTATGGTGTATGCCAATAAGGCTATCTGCGATTGTGATTTGATCATCGCCATCGGGATGAGGTTTGACGATCGTGTAACCGCCAGGGTAAGCGCTTTCGCTCCAAATGCCAGGATCATCCATATTGATATTGATCCGGCTGAGATCGGTAAAAATGTCAGGGTGGATGTTCCAATTGTCGGCGATGTGAAAAAGGTGCTGGATCCTTTAAATAAATTAGTCCAGCCAGCGAAACATACGGCCTGGATTGCGCAGATGGAAGAGTGGCGAAGAGACCATCCGATGGTCACGACCAGAACCAGGAACGCGAGGAACTTGTTACCCCAGTTTGTGATTCGCAAAATCTATGAAGTAACGAAAGGGACAGCGATAATTGTGACCGGTGTCGGGCAGCACCAGATGTGGGCGGC
>DEUU01000260.1:10996-11599 GCA_002362735.1 Dehalococcoidia bacterium UBA3254 | reverse complement strand
GATCTTTCGATGTGGCGTAAAACGCCCTATACGTTCCGTACACCATTTTTTAAATGCCTTATCCGTGGTTCAAGGTCAACGTATCCATATTTCCATCCAGCATTGTGCAGTGCAGTTCCAAAACTAACACATAACGCTCTGTTCTCGCGGTCCTCAAAACTTACATCACAGAGCGCATCCTTCCTAATCATCACTGAAGCAATGCAAACATGTGGGTATTTTTGAGGGTGATAATCAGTTTTTGGGCTTGCGTTATCATCGCGAAGAAGCGCAACGGCTCCATATTTATCATTCATGGCAAGAAAATTTTTCATGCATTGCAGATTATCTTCCTTGATATGCAAAATATCATCGTCATTCATAACGATAAATTGTTCCTGGCTTTCAATAGCCTTTTGAATCATCTGCGCCCTGAATTGCATTTCTCCGGAACGGCTTTTCAAGGTTTTATCGAACTTACCGCCAAATGTAATTATACGGTTTCTCTCATTGGTTTTTTGCAAAGCCAAAGAAGGCAATATCCGATTATTAATTGGTTCATTTAATATATACGTTACCATCAGGTAAATTCCCATGTATGAGTTTTGCCGTCTTCAGTTGCGG
>DEUU01000260.1:8376-10762 GCA_002362735.1 Dehalococcoidia bacterium UBA3254 | reverse complement strand
CATGTATGAGTTTTGCTGTCTTCTGTTGCGGTTCCTTTATTTATCGTAAGCTTTATAGACACTGTTCCAGTGCAATGCGCTCCAAGCCAATCCCAATAATCATGCAAAGGGTTTTCGTCGGTACTGGTTTCCGTGTGCTGATCGTCTCCAAATTCCCAAAAAAACGTAGTCGCTCCAGCGGGTGATGTATTCGTAAATTGTAATATCCATGGATATGCCGTTTCAGCTATTGTGAAATCCGCTAAAATTCTCGATGGCGTCGGCGGCGGTTTCGGTATCATCGTTGCGTCTTTCAGGTCTGTAAAAAGATTCAGTCCTGGGGTAGGATAAAGAATAAGTTTCTTTTCCTCGCTACCTGCGGGGTCCTCGCCGATTTCAGGATACCAGTTCACGGTTTCCTGGTTATCATCGGCAATAGAACGTCCGGAATAGCTGCCGCCTAAAAAATTTATATCCATTATCTGTATGACCCCGATAAAATATTGAATCCTTTTGGAGTATACAAGGCATTATCTGTTTTCAACGGTGTTAATTCAAGATTAACCGATTGCAGGTTTTCCTTTGTATCCAATGCCTTTTGAATAAGCAAGTCAGCGTTAGGGCATGGATATTCCGGCAACATTTCTACGGCAAGCCCATAGGCCATGGCTGATAAATACCCCGGCGGTAATTCAATATCAGTTGTCAGATTAGCAAAAGCTGAAATCTGCTGCCATTGAGAAATACCAAGTTTACAAGCACTATTCGGCAAAGGCCATAGTTGTATGGTTCCGGTCGGCATCGTTGGATTATAATACAAATATAATGGATACGTTACCTGAATAGCCTTCATGAAAATATCCTGGTACTTTTCAGTACTGACGATTTCCAACGGAAAGTCGTATGCCATTAGCGATGAAGGAGTAAACCTGATCCAAGCCTTATCTATTTTCTGTGGCCGAGTTGTATTGAAATTACCCGATGGCCCTATGGTATAGGTTCCCACTGTCGGGGTAAGATCAAAGTTTTCATTGAGAAAACAATAGATCATCAACTTTTCTGTATTCCATTGATCGAGCATCAGGTTTAAAGCCGTCAATGCGTCGGCGGCCTCATGAGCGGTTGCGGTTTCTCCTGTTACCGAAACACCGAGAAGCCTTAAAGACCTGTTGATGAGTTCAAGTACGGTCATACCTTTTGTCTTTCAAGAAAATTTTTATAATTCTCATTCCACCCATTAAAGCCATAATGCGTTATTGTACAATCCGGTTCAAGCCATAATCTGAAGCCTACATCACTGCATCGTTTACAAAAAGCTACATCATCACCCAATTCCTGATCTCCTATTTTTATGTGGCTCCAAAAATCCCAATATTCTTCATCACCGTGCCGCCATTTTTCTTTTTTTAACTCGATTAAACGATCAAATACCTTGCGGCTTATTTTAATGAATCCACCTGGAATTGTCACCGCTTCAACAAGACCATTTTCTATAACACGTTTTCCATTTTCAAAAAGAGTTGTACCAGCCCATTTGTCATAGGCATTTTTGCATGGATAATTACCTCCGACAATATCGACATCTCTTTCGAGTACACGCATGAAAGAATCCGGAGTCCATTGCATATCGGAATCAATTATAAATAAATGTGTGCAGCTTGTTTCTTTAAGAAAATGATTGGAAATTACATTTTTCCCTCTATGACAATAGGTATCGCTTGGGAGTTCCCAATAATCGTATTGAATACCTTTACTATGAAGGAGTTCTATCGTAGCGACAAGGGAAGAAATATATTGAGAAAAGCCTTGAGCATTATAAAACGGAGTTGCTATTGCTATTTTCATAAAATTGATAGGGGCTATTTTTCGCCCCTATCTTACGGTTTTACTACGCGGAAGCAGTCAAACCCTTGTCTTCAAGAACAACGAGAATAGCGTTAATTCTCGTCAGGGCCGTCGTTGCATCAGTAGCATCGGCGATATGCACCGCCTGAACGCATGGAGTTGATCCATGAAGAGCTATTTTGTCCGTCGATGCCGCTCCGATTTTCAAGCCATCCGGCGTTCTGGTTCCGAGCTGTTCATATGTGGCCATAATGTATTCCTTTCAAGTTTTTTGTTTTGTGTGGTTATACGGTCCAGATTTGGCACGCCCAATCGGGACGTACCGACGCCAGGCCGAAGAAAATATCCATTCTGCTAATGTAACGAGCGTTCACGATGTCGTAACCTCGCAGAAACCTGAAATTCAGATTGTCGATGGCTACCGTGGCTCCTTTGATGTAATCAGGAACCGCGAGCGGAATGCTGGCAAACGCGAAGGCCTTGTCATACCATACCAGGGAACGCTGATAGGTCGTAGCGTGAGTGCTGGCGACAAGGGTAGTCTGGTCGCTTGCTCCGATGG
>DEUU01000260.1:0-8128 GCA_002362735.1 Dehalococcoidia bacterium UBA3254 | reverse complement strand
CTGGTCGCTTGCTCCGAGGGTGATACCCACACCATTGATAGACCCTGCTGCAATATAGCAGTTCTGCTTCGGGTCGGTTGTGCTGAACCTGATAGCAGGATAAACCGTAAGATCACCAGCGCCGCCTGACGCCGTAGCGTCTTCGGTAATAACAAACGATTTCAGTTTGCTATACGGCGTTTTGGTTTCGTAGTTGACATCATAAAGCCCGGCGATCTGAATCACCTGGCCGGCTTTCCATGTTCCCGAAGTTGTGGAACTGGTATACGGCAGAGTGGTCGGTGCGGAAGTGCTGAAAGTACCGACAACGGGCGTATCGCCGACTGCGGTTGTACCGGTGGTGATAGCCGGATTAATCTGGGACATATACCATTCCAGACCAGCGGCCTGACTCATCACACCGGTTTCATACATTTTTGCGATATTCGCCTGCGGGTTGTACTGACCCTGCAAACCGTTGACGATCTTGCGTTCCGCGTAAGGGCTGACGCCTACCTTCAGCAAGCTTCCATGGGGGACCAGGGCTTCTTTGCAATACTGAGCCGCGCCGAGATAAATATCGGTCGTGGTAGGCACTGCGAAGCTACCCGATGCAATGCAGTTCGGCGTATGGTTGAACATATACGTCGCGCAAGCCAAGTCTACATCGGCGGCTAACTGCTTCGCCGGGACTTCGACATATCTTTTTTCGAAATCATCAAGCGTGGTGTGCATTTCGGCATCGCTGAACTTTAGATCGACACCCATGGGAGTATCGACGGTGAGGTTCACGTAGTCCTCGCTGACATCCGGGGTGCTCATTGCCCAACCGGTGCGCGATTTTACTTTAATCGGATTACGGATTTGCAGTGTGGGACCTATCTTCTGTCCTTCAAATCCGACTTGTGAGCCGAAATTTTTCTCGTATTCGGCGTTCATGTTCTTGGCGTATATGCAATTGCTGTGGAAAACTTCAGCAAAGGCCCTGGTTACGTCAAGGTTGGTTACTCTTGTATCTGCCATAAAGCAATCCTTTCGGTGTTATGCGTTTGAATACTTTTTACGTCTTCGTTGATCGACCCATTCCCTATCTGAAATTTCCTGCGAACTTCGAGGCGCTGCCGGTCCGCTGGTTTTCAGCGGTGTCACTGGTGCAGGTGCCTTCGATGCCGAAGCGGGGTTCGGCTGTTTTCGTTGTTTTCTCTCCGCTTCGATACGTGCTTCGATTTTTCCTATTTCTCTTGCGGCCTGCATAGGCGGCAAGGCGGCGATGCGTTCAGCGAGGTCAATGTCCTTGGCGATTTCATACGCCACATGGGCTGCGACCGGGCTGCTCTGTATGGCTTCCTGGGTTTCCCTTTGGAACCGTACAGGGTTATTTGCGATCACTTCGTCAAAGTCCTGCAATTCCGTTCTTACTTCATCTACTTTCTGCTGAAATTGTACGGCCTGATTCTGTGATTGTATTCGTCTTAGGTTGACTTCGTTTTCCTGCCTGACAAGATTTACTTTGTAATCCGTCAGTGCTTCGATAAAATCCGCGTCATTGCCGAACTGTTCGCGCTGCGGCTTCCCGTTTTGCTGATCGTTATTTACTTCTGATAGTCTTGCCATTTGCGCCCTATATGCGTCGCGTTCAGCGGTTGCTTCAGCTTTTTCCCGTTGCAGTCTACGCCAGGCGGCTTCCTGGTTTTTTGCCTTACGTTCGGTTTCTTCGGCGATTTTTGCGGCGGCTTCGTCGTTTGCTATTTTTTTTGCCGATGCCTCTTCGGCTGCGATCTCTTCTGGTGTCTTCTGCGCCTTTTTTGCGGCTTCTTCGGATGCAATACGCGCTGCTTCTTCAGTGGCTTGCTGTTCGGCTGCCAGTTGTTCCGGGGTCTTTTCGTCACTCATTTTTTCCTTCTTTCTCGGATTTCTCCGGTTTCTCGCCATCTCTGGCGGTTTTGATTGCCACCGCTGCGTCAACTACCTTTCCGACGTGAGCGGTGTGTTGTTTGATTCGTTCTTTCTCAAGGTCTAACCTGGCTTTATAGGTATCAACCTCGGCTTTTAATATCGCGTTTTCCCTTGTTGCTGCAATCTGTTCCTGTTTGTCCTTTAGAGCGTCATTAGCTGCTTTCAACATTTCAGATAGTTGTTGTTTCTGCTGTTCGTCAATTTCTGATTTCATCATGAGTTTTTGGACATCGGCGGTCATCTGCTGGACCTGCTGGCGCAACTGCTCTTCCGGGGTTCCCATTTCTTCCTCAGCAATAACCCCTGGATACTGTTGGTTGATAAACCGTTTGGCTCTTTCGGCAATTTCCTGACCGCCCGGCATGTCCATGACTCTTGCGAGAATATCGAAGAAAATCATAGTGAGCTGCGGCGCGGTCTGCATCAGGTTCCCCAACATGTCGGCTGTTTCCATCCTGCGAGTGTCATAGCTTGGGCCTATAGTAACTATTACATTGTATTTGCCGGTAGTTAGATCATATAACCTAGAAGGATTCTCAGGGTCTTGATGCAACTGATTAACTAACACTACCTTATCTGCCATGTCCTCGCCTACTATTCGAACAGCGCGAGGAGTATCGTATATTACCGGGATAATCTGTATAATGTAATTAACAATTGCAATCAACGAGTTACAGTAATTATTCATGTAATGGTACGTTGAAAGATTCGATTGCGATTTGCGTGCCTCAATTGCCTTACCGCTGCGTTCGTTGCTGACGGCTCCAAGTGCGGCATCCTGGATACCGGTTACATCCTTCATAAATTCAGAAGCATATTGCAGCCCGGTAATTAAAGAAGCCCCTGCGTCCGGCGGCGATTGACGCTGTGGAGGCGGCAAATAATTCCCGCTGATGTCCTTTTTTGCGGTATATGGCAGATACGGCCAGTTTTTAGTATTCGCGGTATCCCAGTATTTTTTGTGTTTGGCAATCTGCGAATATTCGGCGATAAAAGGAGCTTTGGGAGCGTTTTGAATGGCTTCGATAAACGCCGTCCAGAGATAATTAAACATCTTCTGGACTTCTTTCATGTTCCGAATCAGGGAAATATAGTGCTTTTTCCCGTTTATCACCATTTCCTTGCCTAAAATCGGGAATATCGGGATTCGATCCCCCGGAACTTCTTTACTATCAAGAATACTCCATTGCGTCATCAAGTACCATTTTACAATTTTCTTTGAAGTCGTTCTCTCTCGCAATGGCGTAACGCCTTCCGGGACTTCATTGGCAAGATACGGGCTTTGATGGTTATTGTCGGAAGGTAATAGGTAAATAGTTTTTTCTTCTCTGTCAACAACATAATACTCCGCGATAAACACATCGTCTTTTTCAACCCATGACTCGTTACCTACAGACGCCGGGAATCCGTTTGCTTCATCGAGCTTATCCGGCCATTTTTCCTCGAATTCCTTCTTGGATATTTTTTGACGTATTAAACAATACGGGGCGTCGCTATAATCCTGTTCCTTAATTACGTGGTCCGGGAAGTATACCGCGCATGGGTTCTCTATGCGCTCAATGGATACTTCCTGATCGAAACTATAGTCATCGCAATATTTGGTAAGAATTCTTACAAATCCCATACCACCGCTTACCGCGTGTTCGAATGCGGTATCCGTGGCTATTTTGGCCTTTTGCTGGTTGATGATATGACGAACAAGCCCGGCGATTACATCCGCTGTCATCGGGTCGGATCGGTCATCGTTTGGCCGAACCTTAATTGATGGCCGGTTCTGTAGACCCTGATTGACTACGACATTGACGAAATTATCGCACCGATTAACGGTCAGCATTGGTCGATAATCGTTTTGGCGATCCTGGGCTACGTCTAAACGCCATTGGTCGCCGTATTTAAATTTCAGGTCTTCATCGAAGTCGTTTTTCTGGTGATCGTTTTGTTTGCAGGTTTCAAAACGCTCTACCGCCAAGGCGAGTATTTTTTCTTCTTCGGCGGCGGTATCATCGGTTTCCTGGTTCTGCTGTTCACGCAAGTATTCTGGTTTCATCTGGTAGACAAAAGCCTGAACGCCATTTACCTGTACTTCGATGCGATTATACTCTGACTCCCATTCATCAAGCTTTAGTAAGTCTTCCTCACTTACATTCAGAAGTGCCCCAAATACTACCGATCTTTGATCCTGGACTATGGTATGATAATCGCCGCCCTCATTGCAGACTCTAAAACCCTGAAGTTCGGCGCGATTTTGGATAATACTTACCGCGTGGCCGAGTAACTTTTCCCTGATTCCGGCGGTTTTAAGCGTTTTATAAACAAAGAGTAAAGGCATTATGGCCCTCTCTAACAAGAAATATACTCCAATTAATTAGTAAATGCAACATTTATTTTTTTTATGCCCGCATCCAGTTTTCCGAATGCTCTTCATTAACCAGACAAATACCAGCACCAGTGAACAAAGAAACTTCTGATTCTTGACTATGTTGGCCTTCAAAATCAGTTGTAGACATGCCTGCGTATAGAATTTTCAGAGCGTCGGGGAAATCTTTGTGTTTCTGGTCCTCTTCTTCGCTGTTTTCCTTTAAACGGTGTCTGGCAAGGCTATAAATCAAATTTATGCATCCTGGGTCAATATATATTTTGGGGTGGTTATAAGGTCCCTGTGGAGCGTCGGCGTTGAATTCCATATCTTTGATGATCTGATCTTTTTGTGCGTCGATTATTTTCGGTTCCGGGCATAGGAATTCAAGACCACCGTTCTCTGTTTTTGCGAATTCTCCTACTATTCCCAACGTATCCCCGCTAAAATAGCTCTTTGCGCCTGTACCGCGACTAAATCTAGTATCTATATAGCGTTCCCTGACTTGAAAACCCCATTCATTAAAGCCGTCCTTGACCTTGAATATCCTTGAAAGGTCCGCAATGGTCCCGGTATACAAAATATTATGCCTGATATTGCAGAAATAGTCCCCAAAATCCGAATACATCGGATATTCGCTGTAAATGTACTTTATCATACATCCAAGGTCATCATAGAACCTCGCGCACCATAGGCTCGCCGGATAGTATTGCTGCGCCGGGTCACAACTCTGGAAAAACTCTATCCTTGGCCGTTCTTTTAACCATTGTCGCTCAAATCTCTTGACTATTATATCCTCTTTAAACATCGGATAAATTCTACGTCCCTTGCCAAGCGGTTGCCCTTCCCATACGTTTGGGTATTCATACTTTCTAAGCGCATAGTCATTTTTCCTGTTGAGTTTCGCCGCCTGGGTCAAATAGTCTTCAATATCCGTGCTGTTTATTAACTTGACCACCGCCTCCTTTGGCGGGTGTGCTACCCATCGTTCATATGTCGGATCATCTTCATATCTGGTGTTAAAACTCACCAAAATTTCGCTATTATCTTTCCGGATCGTCGGTATCAGATATTTCCATGAATCTTCACTGACGTTCTCCGCCTCGATCACCCGGCACATCGAAACGCCTTCAGCAGATTTTATATTATGAGGGTCTCTGTAAAGGCCGGCAAAAATCATATCTGACCCATTAATACACTCAATACTGGCGTCCTTGATCTTCCACTTGCTACTAAGCCCCAAGTCGATAATCTGGTCCTTTATGGTCGTGTAAACTGACTTTTTTATTGACTCCATAACCTCGCGGCAGTACATAAATCTATGGGGATGCAGCAAAGAACTTCTAATCAACCCGGTTTTAATCTTCAAATCCCTGGCAAACATCTTCTCTATTTCATCAATCTCCGCCTTGGTATACGCTGGGTTATACATCATCCCAAGGATCAGGTCCACCCGTACAACATTCCAATCCTTACCCGCATTGCGCCCCCCATAAATTACCTTGTACGGTGCAGGCTCAAATAAAAACCGGTACGCACTCGGTATGTCGATCTGCGATATACTCTCAAAAAGCTGGCCTACTGCGTTCATTTTTCTACCCTATTAATCCACCATCGGCGCGGATGGCACTTTGCCTTTTTGCACTTTGCCAGAAATTCACGCTCGCGGTAATTCGACTTCCCGATAGATACCACAATGTCACCGTACTTTTGCGTTCCCTTGCACTTCTTGAAATAGCGGCGCGTAAGGCGGATACGGTTCTTTACTGCTTTGAGCGGATCATCAAATACCGTAACGCTCAATATTTTCTTGTCCGATAGAATTACGCTGAAACCGAGAGCTATGTAAGACAGAAACTTGTTGCAATTCATGTTGCATGACATAAAATTATCCTTTCTGCGTTTTCTGTAAAATTCCATGTACCATCCTATCAAACCTCGATAACCTCGACACACGCACCTTCTCATATGCCCCGCGCTGCTCAGGCGTCATCGAATCAAACCTCTTGTGCTTCCCCCCTGACTCACAGTACAATTCCACCAAAAGGCCTTCCACCGCACTATACTGTGCACAAATCATCCTCTCCATCTCTCCACGACTCACACCCGATATCCCCTCCTTACCGCAAAGCTTCGCTACAAACTGCGATTGATTCATTCCCTACCCCTTTGTAAAGAACCAAAAATACACTTATTTGGAAAAGTGGATGTATGGACCGTATACCTCGCTCGATCACCGGCCCCCTACCCCCCCCACATGTTAATAAGTATTGTTACCTTATTCATGAGTTAGTTTACATAATGATGTTTATGTGACACATTATCTTGTATGTATATGATTTATATAGTTTAATTTTAACTTAACAACTATAAATCTATTTAACATCCTGGCCATCCACCTGGACATTGACAGCCTGGGTACTATCTGTGGTATGCTCTCTAGCTCCTATGGTAATCTTGATCCCGATTGCCTGCTGTAATCCTGCGGGTGCGTCGCGTTTAGCAAATTGTGAAGGGATTAACCGCTCTAATGTCGTGGCTGCGGCCTGCCATTGGGTAGGAATATGTTTCTTTAATGATTCAACAGCCATACAAACCAATAACTTACGATCTTCTAGCGATAAATCTATTGGTGAGGTAGGTTTTTGGGTATCTTGATTATTGGGATTTTGCCTATCTTGAGCATTATTATCTTGTTTGCGTATAATAGATCGTGCGTTTTTCTCACTGATATTATTTTGCAGTTGTTGACGTTTGTACCGTTGGAATGTCCAACGTTTGTGCGGGAAATCTGGGTGTTGTTTGAGGAATTCTGGGTAGGTTATCGCTGTTACATCACCGTAATCGTATATTGCTATTTTGTGTGGCATGTATTATAAATATAGGCTAAACCGTGGTAAAGTGCAAGATTTTTTTAGTGGTGTTGATTTTGGGTAGTAGTTTTTAGACGCGTTGTACCTGAGTTTTGATTGCCGTCTTATTGCTGGTGTGCTCGTGCATAGAGTCGCCGAGCGCTGCGGCAGACCGCGCGCAGGGAGTTAGATTATACCCCCTATTATCCCCCATCAATTCGCCCGCCTTTAACAATCCGGGTTTGCGGCACCGGCCCTGGCCGGGAGCGTGGATAGTGGTTATTACATGCGTAGCACTCTGAGGATATGGGATAGACAGGCGTCGGGATCATCTACGAGGAGTTCTATGTACCATCCTAAAAACATGATGATTATAAATTACCTCATTTTTTTATTTAATGCAATATTTAATTTTATTATTGTTAGTAATATTAACTTGTTTGTAAAAAAGGCAAGAATTGCCGGGTTAAACTTTACATAGACTTAAACATAGTAAAATCAATAGGTAATATTATTTAATGCATTAAATGTATCTAATTTCTTTACATTTTAGTTAACTGTTAAATTAAAATATGGTGTTTTGGGGGCGTATTATTAACATTTTTGATTGGCATTGATCTTGCATAATATTAAGGCATGGACACGCAGACAACCACTAACTGGGAGGAATCGTGGATATAGAAATTATCGGTCCTGACGAAAAAACGTTTGATGATGTCAGAGCAAAAATACAGCCTGTCGCGGATAAAATCGAACGCAATGCACGCCGTAACCGAATCCGTCGTGAAACAAACGACATGCTGCGCGATATAACAGGGACCAGCGCACGGGCGGCGCGTGAAGACATGGGGCTGCCGAGATCATGAGAACCACGCTCCTAATTATCCAGGGACTCGACGCGGCGGTTGTCGCTGTCCTTATGTCGCGGGGAACCGCTGACGGGGTTATCGCTAAAATGATAGGGGAAATCAATGGACAATGAACG
>DEUU01000421.1:2194-3849 GCA_002362735.1 Dehalococcoidia bacterium UBA3254 | reverse complement strand
TAGCAGGCATACAGCAGCAACCATTCTGGTGGCTAACGGCTGCGACATCAGACCTGTTAAGGAACTTTTGCGACATAAAGATATTCGGACAACCCTTAGATATGCCCATGTTGGGGATAAGGCTCTCAGAGAGCGTTATAACCGGTGCTTAACTCTAGGTCCATAGCTTTTCTTTTTAATGTAACCCAAAAACTATATCATAGGTTAATCCAATATCTAGCCACCGAAAATTGGCCAAACGTAATAGTAATGATTAATATTAGATCAACTCCTATAATAAAGAGTGCTTATATGCCATACAATAATAAATCTGGGGTCAGACTAGGATGAGATTAATTAGTTCCCTTATTATTTATCTCCTGCTGCTATCAGGATGCATCGCAGAAGAGATAATTAGTAATGATAGCGAGCAAGAGATGGATAATTCTTTGATATCTAGAGATCTGCTCTTTGGCAATCCCGATAGGACTTCTGTCAGTATCAGCCCGAAAGGAGATCAACTGCGCTATTTGGCTCCGCTAAATGGCGTCTTGAACGTATGGGTCGCCCCTTCCTCACAGCCTGAAATGGCTAGGCCCGTAACAAATGATACTCACCGAGGAATACGTAATTACGGCTGGGCATTTACAAATCAGCACATTATCTATTTGCAGGACAAGAATGGAGACGAAAACTGGCGGATTTACAGCGTAAATCTAAGCAATAATGAAGTCAAGGACCTTACGCCTTTTGCAGAGGTTAAAGCCCAAATTGAGTCTATTAGCTATAAGTTTCCTCTTGAAATCCTGGTAGGGCTCAATAAACGAGACCCTGAGTACCATGATATCTTTAGGCTAAACATCGATTCAGGTAATCTGACCCTGGTTTTGGAGAATAAGGAGTTCGCTGGGTTCAATATCGATGATGACTTCAGGATCCGGCTTGCCTCAAAGATTACTCCGGACGGAGGTATGGATTTATTTAGGCCTCTGAACGAAGGATGGGAGAAGCTTCTACATATCGACAAGAATGATTCGATGACAACCGGCGTTGTTGGCATGAATAAGACTAGCGATGTCGTTTACTTTGCCGATAGCCGGGGTAGGGATACATCAGCGCTCTATACTCTTAATCTGACCACAAACGAAGAAAATCTGATTGCCGAAAATCCTAAGGCAGACTTAGACGACCTAATGATCCATCCCCGAGAAAAAGCTGTTGAGGCCGTGGCGTTCACTCATGAGCGTAAGAACTGGACCGTAATTAACAAGACGATAGCTTCAGATCTGGCCTACTTGCGCACCTTAGAAGAAGGTGATATAGAAGTTGTTAGCCGAAGCCTGGATGATAAGGCCTGGATCGTTGTATATGTCGTAGATGACGGACCCGCGCGCTACTATTACTACGATCACAATCAAATGAAGGCCAAGTTCCTCTTCACAAACAGGGAAAAGCTTCAGGGGCAGAATCTAGCAAAAATGGTTCCGGTCACAATCAAATCTAGAGATGGGCTGGATTTGGTGAGCTATTACACTCTGCCACCTGGGACCGATAGCAACAACGATGGAAAGCCGGACATGCTGCTCCCAATGGTAATGAACGTGCATGGTGGGCCCTGGTCCAGGGATTATTGGGGACTCAATCGAGAACATCAGTGGCTCGCCAATAGGGGGGAA
>DEUU01000421.1:0-1964 GCA_002362735.1 Dehalococcoidia bacterium UBA3254 | reverse complement strand
CATCAGTGGCTCGCCAATAGGGGGTACGCCGTCTTGAGTGTCAACTTCAGGGGCTCCACAGGTTTTGGCAAGAATTTTACGAATGCGGGAGATCAAGAATGGGGCAGAAGGATGCATGATGATCTCATCGATGCCGTAGCCTGGGCAATCGAGCAAGGAATTGCCGATCCTGATAGGATCGCTATTATGGGAGGAAGCTATGGTGGCTATGCCGCCTTGGCCGGACTTACATTCACTCCTGAGGTCTTTGCCTGCGGCGTGGATATTGTAGGCCCCTCAAACCTTACGACGCTCTTGCTATCAATTCCGCCCTACTGGAAACCCGAGCTTGACCATTATACCACACGCATAGGTGATTTTAGGACGGAAGATGGCAAGCTGCTGCTTAGAGAGCGTTCGCCTTTGACATATGTGGATAATATATCACGGCCTTTGCTTATTGCTCAAGGTGCTAATGATCCCCGAGTTAAGCAGAATGAATCCGATCAGATTGTCAAAGCTATGCAGGCTAAAAAACTGCCTGTTACCTACGTTCTTTATGCCGATGAGGGTCATGGCTTTGCACGACCAGAAAATCGATTATCATTTTACGCAATCACTGAAGCATTCTTAGCGGATCACCTGGGTGGCGAGTACGAGCCGATCGGAAACGATTTCGTTGGCGCTAACCTGACTGTGCCTGCCGGCGCTGATGAGATACCAGGTTTAACTGATGCTTTAGTTAGGGGTAGTCTACCTTCATTGAGCTGATCGATCCTTCGTGAATCTCATGGGTGGCACAAAGGAAGATGGATGTATCTGATTGGCGTTCCACATGTGGCATCTGAGCTGGCAGGGCCTCATGTTACGCTTTTCACGTTCAACAAATGGAGAGGATATTAAAGAATGTAGATATTTAAAAAAATTAAAGAGGTGGTTCTTTTGGCCATTATTTCCAACTATCAGATTGCAAGAAAGGCAACAATGACCACAAATATAACCGCCAAAGCTGCAATAACTTTGTCGGAGCCTGGCCGCTTAATTCCATAAGGCTTACCATTTTTTGGCTTATGCATATAAACTGATTCGGTAGTCCTACCATATTGCGTCATAGCATCCGTTATTCCTGTTACAGCCATTTAATTCACCTCAGTCCACCATTTTATTTCATCCTTCTCCTTTTCCCTATTTTACTGTTTTGGTTAAAAAGGTAGAAACCTATTTAGTCATTTAACCAAATATCTGAATCAAAGAACATTATTTTGCTCATAGCAGCAATAAATAAGACGAATATTGAGTTTAAATCAAACTATAATTTGCATTTTTGCCCTTAAATTTCGGCAATACAGGGTTCAGAAGCATAATCAGTTAAGTCAAATTGGGGGAAAAAGGTAAATAACCCTTAATACATCGCTTATCGGAGGTGATGTAAAAATGGATACTCGCTTAATAGCCCCAACAGCATTGTTTGCTATCGGGATTATCGCGATATTTATTTCGGGAGGAGATAAAATGTTCTTGTCCGGGGGAGCTGCCTTAGTATTCGTTTCTGGCCTGGTATTTATGAAATTTATGTAATGAAAGCTTCATTGGCATTAATTTTTTATAAGTTCTTGAACAACAACTTTTCTGCAATTATCTACCCGCCAGTGCAAGTTCCGACTCAGTTCAGAATCATATCAATAATTGACCTGTAAAAAAAATAACCTTATTCCCGAGATGGTTGGAGGATCATGTTGCATTAATGATATTTAGCTCTTTTCCGAAAATACTTGGTTGTTAATTCGAAAGCTATCAATCATAGATCAAGTCAAAAGCTAGTTAAAATAATTCATCACATTTGATAGTAGTAATCATATTTAGATATTGCATTAATTAGGTTATTCCAATTTCTCCATAGTCTTTAATACCGATGAAGGTAAATCTAAAAATAAAAGGCCCGGCGAGCAAATGCCTAGCGTCAAATATACCAGAATAGAAATAAC
>DEUU01000429.1 GCA_002362735.1 Dehalococcoidia bacterium UBA3254 | reverse complement strand
GTCGAGTGAGGGCGGGTTGGCGACTGAGATCTGTTCGGTACATAGATTGATTACCGGTTCTTTTTCCAGACAATTATTGCCAAAGGTAAACGCAGTGGTCTGGACTAATATACCCTGTGAGAACAGCGCTAAATGTGGAGATTTGTTAGCAAAACAAAATGATTGTCCCGGTTACTTCATCGATCACCCCCATGATCTGGCTCCGGAAAACGAGAAATACCTGGCGGCTGAACTGCGAAACCTGATCTCTTTCCTGGAAGAAAAGTCCGGCCTCAAGATGAATTATAAGAAGCTATCCGAGGCCATTATCCAGTCTAACCGACAGATTGAGCTGTGCCGGAAAATAGCTCAGTTACGGAAGAATGTGCCTTCGACCTTTCCTTCGTTCACCTTCCTCAGAGTATTCATGACTCACCTTCTGTTTGCCGGCTGTGCGGAGGGAACGAAGTATCTGGAAAGTCTCTGCAATGAGCTTATAGGGCGGTCAAGAAAAGGAAAAGGGATCTTATCGGAGGAGCGTTTCAGACTGATCGATATGAATCTTCCGCCGCTATATTTCATGGGTTCGCTCGAGCAAATCTTCCAGGAGCATGGAGCGGTTGAGGTAGTTAATCCCTTTTTTCTTGAATGGCCGGAAGGTGCATTAGATCCCTCACAGCCTTTGGAAAGTCTGGCAAAGAAGTCATTTATGAATCCGATGATGTCCATTTGCAATTTGCACAGCCAGTTGATGCTGGAAAATCTAAAGAAGGATGTCAGCGAGTATAAGATTGATGGCGCGATCAACTATGCTCATATCGGATGCGGATCATTCGGAGGCGCCAGCCATCTGGTGCGCCAGACCATGAGAGGAGAAGGTGTGCCAATGCTCGATCTTTCCTGCGATATTACCGATCCTACGGTAGTCTCTCCCGAGGAGATGCGCGAACAGATTGTGCGCTTTTTCGAACAGCTGGAAGACAGATAATCAGAGGAGTCCCGGATTCCCCGGGAATTGGGTTTGATTTTACAAAAACTACTTTTGATGATTAATCGCATTCATCAGAGGTTAAAATTTGTCTTTTGATGGCAGACATTTCAGAAAGAACCTCAGCACGCCCCGCCCTTGCTTCCTCATCTCGCCGCACTATCCGCACACTAAAAAGCGCCTGCAAGGCTTTATAGATCTGACGCTCGAGGGTAGTCTCATAGCGGATGTAGTTTTGCCAGCAAGGGTCAGAATAATCAGCCGCATACCGTCTCTTCCTTTCCGCCTTTAACAGCCGGTTAAGCCGCCAGGAGCTAGATACAACACGCTCAACCAGAATAGTCTCTAACTCTCCTTCAGGCCTGAGCTCATTCATGAGTTTTTCACGGAGTTCTTCGAGCAAATGGCTGTCCTCACCCGGAAGAAGGACAGAATTAGAGAAAAAACCATGAGAAGCGGCATTCAGTCGGACGGCGGCCTTCCCCTCCGCGGTCTTAACTCCACCTTTAAGGGCATTGATACGATTAGCCTGAATTTGTTTTTCCGAAGACACGATTTACCTCCAGGACAATTATAGATATAACAGATTGTAATCAAAGCCGGAAGCAGGTGATTTGGAAGGAGATAACACCTGCAACCGGCCAGAGGAAGAAGAGCCATCAGAGAGCTAGTCCGTGGCTCTTTATCGCTCTAAAGCGGCGATTTCTCGCCCAAGAACAACTATGCAGTTGTAAAAGAGCGATGCCTATGAAAAGGACGGACGCATCAGCAGGGCAAAGGCCCCTATGAAAGGGACCACCCGCAAGTCCACCCAAATCCCCTCGAAAGGGCGGAAGTAGCGGGGCCAGGGCCTGAAGAGTAAACATTCCTTTTGCACAGCGGGGTATTATTGGGTTATCTCAAGGATAACCATAGAATGCATGTTAGCACGGATGTTCTGATATTGTCAAGTTGATTTTGTCATCTTTTTAAGCATAAGTTGAGCCTGGATGGCGGAATCTTTTTGGGTGTTATGTTCATGCTGAATCTGGCCGGAATCATTTGAGAATATTTCGTTTCTAACAGGGTAATAGCCGTTTTGGGGGAATGATTTGTGCTAAGTCCGAATATAATAAAGATAGAACGTTATATCATTATTAATTTTTTAAGATCGGAATGTTGGAAACCAACCATTTGGAAACTAAAGATCAAATTTTTAGACGCCTTCCGTTTGGGGCTGAGGTAATCCCTGAAGGGGGTGTTCATTTTCGCGTCTGGGCTCCTCAACGCGAGGAGATTGAGGTTGTGTTAAGCGGAGCTCAAAGCCAGCATCAATCCGGTTTCGCCAGGTCTTTCAAGCTAAAGCGTGAAAAAAACGGATATTTTTCAGGAATAGTCCCTTCGGCAGGAGACGGTACTCTTTATCGCTACAAGCTGGATGATGAAGACGGACTTTATCCTGATCCTGCTTCTCGTTTTCAGCCTGACGGACCTTTCGGTCCTTCCCAGGTGATAGACCCCGGAAAATTCACCTGGACGGATGGTAATTGGAAAGGAATATCCATAGATGGGCAAGTCCTGTATGAAATGCATATTGGGACTTTGACTTCTGAGGGAAATTGGGAAGCCTCCGCTCAGTATCTTAAAGAGCTGGCGGATACTGGAATTACCGTAATTGAAATTATGCCCGTAGCAGAATTTCCGGGGAATTTCGGATGGGGATATGACGGCGTTGACCTTTTCGCTCCCTCCCATCTTTACGGGCGACCTGACGATTTTCGGCAGTTTGTCGATAAAGCTCATGCGTTTGGAATCGGGGTGATTCTGGATGTAGTGTATAATCATCTTGGACCGGCCGGCAACTATCTGAAGCAATATTCTGAATCATATTTTACCCGTAAATATAAGAATGAATGGGGTGAAGCGATTAACTTTGACGGGCCGGATTCTGAGCCGGTACGCGAATTTTTCATTACCAATGCCGGATACTGGGTCAGTGAGTTCCATATCGACGGACTGAGAATGGATGCCACCCAGCAAATTTTTGATAAATCCAGTGAACATATTTTAACCGCTATCACACACAATGTGAGGGAGAAAGCCGGAAAAAAGAAGGTCATCTTGACCGCGGAGAATGAGCCTCAGCACGCTAAATTGGTTCGCCCTGCAAGTGAGGGAGGCAATGGTCTGGATGCCATCTGGAATGATGATTTCCATCACAGCGCGATGGTCGCGTTAACCGGGCACAATGGGGCTTATTATTCGGAGTATCTGGGAAATCCGCAGGAGTTTATTTCCTGTTTCAAATGGGGATTTCTGTATCAGGGTCAGTTATACAAATGGCAAAGGAACCGTCGCGGAACACCCTGTTACGGTTTGAAACCTTCCACTTTTATTCTGTATCTTCAGAACCATGACCAGATCGCCAATTCGTGTTGTGGAGTAAGGATGCAACATCTTACCAGCCCGGGACTATATCGTACGATGACTGCATTGCTGCTTCTGGCCCCCGGGACTCCGCTGCTCTTTCAGGGGCAGGAGTTTGCTGCTTCCAGCCCGTTTTTCTACTTTTCAGACGTTTCTGGCGCACTGGCTGAAAATATTCGCATATCGAGATTGAAATTTCTGAGTCAATTCCGGAACCTGGCACAGTCTGAAGTTCAGTCCGGTATCCCCCGACCGGATGCCCCGACCACTTTTCAAAGCTCCAAGATCGATTTAGACGAGCGGTTCAGGCATACCGAGGCTTATTGCTTGCACCGCGATCTGCTCAAATTACGGCGCGAAGACCCGGTTTTTTGTTCCCAGGAGGCGGGCCATCTGGATGGTGCAGTTATCGGTCTCCAGGCTTTTGTTCTCAGGTTTTTCGGAATCCGCGGTGATGACCGATTGATAATCTTTAATCTGGGTCGTGATTTACATCTGGATCCTGCTCCAGAGCCCCTTCTGGCGCCGCCGGAAGCGACTTTCTGGCAAGTCTTATGGTCGAGTGACAGCCCAAAATATGGTGGGATAGGGACTGCGCCTCTGGAAACTGAAGATAACTGGCTTATTCCCGGACAGGCTGCTGTGATCTTAAAACCAAAAAATCAGGGGATTATATAATTGATATCAGAATGACTAATATTGTTCGCCGTGTTTTGTTATCAGAAGAATATGCCAGGAACCCAGCTGAATTGCTTGCTCGAGAATGGCTGGTTACCAACGGGCTCGGAGGATATGCTTCCGGGACAATTTCAGGTATCAATACGAGACGTTATCATGGACTTTTGATATCCTCTCTACCTAATCCGCTGGGCAGAATGATGATGTTGAACCAGTTGACTGAGACCGTTATTTTACCGGACGGCTCCCGGGTTCGTTTGTCTGGTGAAGAACGGACATCATGTTCGCTGCAAATGTATGGTAATTGCGATTTGAAAGAATTTCGCTTACAAAACGGGATGCCGGTTTGGCATTATGAAATAAATGGAATTGTTCTGGAAAAATACCTGTTCATGCGTTATAAGCAGAATACGGTTCAAATTACCTGGAAAATCGTCTCAGGGGGTACTCCGGTGACTCTGGAATTGCACCCGGCGGTCCACTTCAGATCGCATCAATCGGAGGTTGATGTTCCTCTGGAGAGAGCATATACCATAACGGTAGCCCCAGACTACTACGAACTTTCCAACGGTCCCGAACTCCCCGGTTTAAAAATGTTGTTTTACGGGTCGGATGTTAATTTTACCGTAAGCCCGGTCCGGATAGAAGAGTTCGTTTACCGGCAAGAAGAAAGCTGCGGATATGCGGGGATTGGTGCATTATGGGTTCCTGGATACTTCAAGCTAACCATCAAGCCTCAATCTGAAACTACTCTGGTCGTTTCCACCCACACTCTGGAGACTATCCAGGCTCTTACTCCGGAAGAAGCATTTAAAGCTGAAAATGCCAGGCGCGAACTTTTACTGGGGTCTGCCCATCAGGATGCCATGGACGGGCCGGCAGCGGAGTTAGTCCTGGCAGCGGACCAGTTTATTATCACTCCGGCGGGCCGCAGAGAAGATACGGCGCGTATTCGGGCTTCGGGTGGAGAGGTCCGCACTTTGATTGCCGGATATCACTGGTTTAATGACTGGGGTCGTGATACTATGATTAGCCTTGAAGGTCTAACTTTGTTAACCGGACGATACCTTGAGGCAAGGTGGATTTTACTCACCTTTGCGCACTATATTCGTAACGGGCTGCTCCCCAACATGTTTCCCGAAGGAAGACAGCAGGGTGTTTACAATACTGCGGATGCCACGCTATGGTTCTTTCATGCCCTGGACCGTTACCTGGAATATACCCATGACCGGACAACTCTCAGGTTATTGTTGCCGGATCTGCTGAAAATCATTGATTTTCATAACCGGGGTACGGACTTCGGCATTCGGGTGGACTCCAGCGATGGTCTTCTGACTGAAGGGGCGGAGACATTTGCCTTGACCTGGATGGACGCCAAGGTGGGAGATTGGGTAGTTACTCCTCGCCGGGGAAAGGCCGTCGAAATAAATGCGCTCTGGTACAACGCACTTTGCCTGCTGGAAAGATGGGTCACTGAGGAAATGGGCACTGGAGAAGCTCAATTTTTGAAAAATCAGGCAAGTCTGGTGAGAGAATCGTTCAACCGGCGCTTCTGGTATTCTGAAGGGAGATATCTCTATGATGTTGTGGACGGAGAAAATGGGGATGACAGGTCCTGCCGTCCCAATCAAATACTGGCTATTTCTTTATCCTTTCCCGTCCTGGAAAAGACGCGCTGGCAACCGGTAATCGATATTGTGACCCAAAAACTGTTGACACCGGTCGGACTGCGGTCCTTATCGCCGGATCATCCGGAATATAAACCGAAATATTTTGGAGATATTCATTCCCGGGATTCCGCCTATCATCAGGGTACAGTCTGGGCCTGGCTGATCGGACCATATATTGATGCCTGGATAAAATTATACCCTGAGCAAAAAAATGAAGCCCGGCATTTGCTGGACGGCTTGATATCTCAACTGAATATGGCTTGCGTAGGATCAATCAGCGAGATTTTTGATGCAGAAAGCCCATATGAACCCAGGGGCTGCGTGGCGCAAGCCTGGAGTGTAGCTGAAACTCTGCGGGGGTGGGTGAAGACCAAATAGAGGGAGGAGCAAGCAGGAGATATGGCTATTAAAGTACTGCCCGGGAAACCCTACCTTTTAGGCGCTACCTGGACCGGCGAAGGGACCAATTTCGCCGTTTATTCTGAGAGGGCTGAGAAGGTCGAACTCTGCCTCTTCGAGCATCCGGGGGATAAAAATGAGGGAGAACACATCTTTCTTCCGGAGTGTACAGGACACGTCTGGCATGGCTTTTTCCCGAGTGTCCGACCGGGCCGGTTTTACGGCTACCGGGTCTATGGCCCGTACAAGCCCGAGGAGGGTCTTCGATTTAATCCCGCCAAATTACTGATATGCCCGTACGCCAAAGCTATTTGCGGGGAAGTTAATTGGAAAGCCCCAATATTTGCTTACCAGTTGGGAAATAAAGATGGTGATTTAGTTCCCAACAACGATGATAATGCCTGGGGAATGCCGAAATGTGTAGTAATTGAGCAAACCTTTGATTGGGAGGGTGATCATCAGCTCAAGATTCCCTGGAACAAGACTATTATCTATGAGGTTAACATCAAAGGGTTTACAGCCAGTAATAAGGAACTTTCGCCAGAGGTCCGCGGAACATACTCTGGTCTCTCTTCACCACAAATGATTAAATACCTGCAGTCTCTCGGGATAACCTCCGTTGAGATCTGTCCCAT
>DEUU01000317.1 GCA_002362735.1 Dehalococcoidia bacterium UBA3254 | reverse complement strand
GGGGAACCGGTTAACCGGTTCCCCCGTAACTTACCTTGGTGAATTTACCTGCGCCTGAGGATCAGAGAGAGTAATACTGCCACACCGGCTGCAATCAAGATTAGTGGCCACCACTGATTCCAGTCATAAATGAAGGCGATGCCTACGCAGATCAGAATCACACCCGGGACTATTCTGCCAATGCCGTCGCCGCGGTCCGCACTTAGATAGCGCGCCAGTGCTTCTATAAGAAAAATTACTCCTAAGCCAATGAGTAAATAATGCCACCAGTTGTCCCAGGACAACCATCCCCGCGTGGCGCTAAACAACAGGACACCCAGGAGAATTAGAGCTAAACCCCAGAAAAGGCCACTCCACCGATCGGGGTGTCTTCTTTCCCGTCTATCCCTTCGCTCCCTTTCTTCAGGTACATCTTTCCCAGGTTCAATTGGATTTACAGGTGTTTCATCGGGCATAGCCAGCCTCCTTGATTGAATGATATCTTATTTTTTTAATATTTGCTTTCCGCTACATTGACGATCAAACGGATGAATCTGATTATTGTCCCGATAACGATACCGACGGCAATCAGAATTAGAGTGATCGTCAATCCTACCGGGATCCAGTAAGCGGCATCAGTGTTGGGTATCACGCTGAAGTCGAAAGGAAAGATAACCAACAGACTGATAATGGCAACCAGACTTAAAACGCTGAGAACTATTTCGCCGCTCTCCCGCAATAAATATTTATCGAAAACAATCATAAGTATATGTCCGACGATTCCCAGAATCAGAGTGGCGCTTACAATAGGCAGCCAGACATTAAAATCAGATGTAACTAAAGGTGTGATCTGCCAATGGGTAATACCGCCCCAATAAGACGGTTGATAATAGGCAATATACTGGTGGAAATAGTTGAAGAAAATGAGTAAGGCTATACTCCAGGCAATAACGAAAGCTGAACCGGCTACTCTGCCAATCCGGGCGCCGCTGGAGTAGTATTTAGCTTGAAAAGCCGCGCTGCGGGAAGTCCTCGAGGAGGCTGGGGCAGCCGGCATTGAATCCGGTTGAGATTTCACAATATTTTGATTGACGGAACCGGATCGGGTAACTTCATCTTCGGTGGCGCCGGCAGGTACATCTTGAGTTGTATTGTGCGCTCCGGTTGATCCCAATGACTCAGTGGTCAATCTTTCCGCCAAATTACCCGCCCAGGGCATTTTGAAATATTCACCATTTAGAGCTTTAATCATTAAGACTATCCAGAAAACAAAGGCTGTGATTCCGATTATTATAGAAAAACCGGTTCCGAAAAAAGGTATTCTACCCAGAATGGCGCCTGCCACGAAGAAAGTCCCGAAGACGATAATCGATTGCAGGGCATGAAAGCGGACAAAACGATTTTTCTGTTCAATTACCAGGAATACGATACCGCTTATCCATCCGGCCACATAGCAGAGTAGTCCGGCCACATAGGGGCTCAGGTCTTTCAATGTGCGGTCCTCAGATGACGGTCTTTCCTTTTCAAAAGCATTCATTGCCGCGATTTCCCTCCTTAGTTATTTAGAACTACCTGTTATTTAGTCTCGAAGCTCCTGTAACGCTCACTTTATTGAGGGTAGGGCTGCCGGTGTATTCCACGCTGGAAGCTCCGGATACATTTACATTTAGAACGCTATCGGTAGAGATGGTAGCCCGACTGGCGCCACTGACTTCAAGATCGGCGTTATATATGGGAAAACTGGCCAGGAGTGTCTGGCTAGCTCCGGATACCTTGATATGAGTATCTCCGGCTGAACCGCTCAATTCACAGCGGCTGGCCCCGGACACCTCGAACTGGATATCCCGTGCTATCAGGCGACCTGTAACTCTACTGGCCCCGGATATTTCTACATTAGTTTTGCCTGTCTGCATGTCTAAATTCAGCCGGCTGGCACCCGAAACATTAAGATCAAAGTCAGCGTCCGATTGGAAACCCTGGATATCACCTTTAGAGGCCCCGGAAATAGTAAACCCGTGGAGCTCGGGCGTACTGATGATGGCTTTTAGATCAGTGTGGGCGTAGCTTCCAGGCTTGAGCCTTAATTTTAGAGTATCACCCGAAAGGACCACATCCAGGTGGTCAATTATATTTTCATGGGTTGAAACGACTACGGAATAGTCGTTGGATTGCCGTACCTCAATAGTAAAACTGCTGGAAGCTTCAATTTCCGTAAAGTCCTGGATATCATATGTTTTCTCGATTATGGGTCCGGTACCATAGCCTACTCCAATCGCGTAGCATCCGGAAACCGACAACCCGACTAGCACTGTGACCGCAATTAGTGAGAATAACAACTTTTTCATATTAATCTCCTCTTTTCAATTTTATATTCAGGAGTTTTCATGAACGGAATGAATACTATGGTTTTTAATAATCGATGAAGGTTCCTTTATTTTTCCACAATGCAGGCAATATTGATACGAATGTCTATCGTTGGTCACGACGTCCATATAGCCATGACCCAGTATCAAGCAGTACGTATATCTGAAAATCCACATTCCGGTCTCCTTTCTGGTTTTATATTTCAAGTATAAAAACAAATTCCGGACAAAGCGCCCTGCGGAAGGGCAGATTATGGCTTAGACAACGGTGGAGTTTCCTACCTGGCCGGATGGGTAGGATTGATTCGAATAGTTGAAATGAGTTATATTTATCTGGATGCGGGATGACATAATCATGAATCAGCCAATCGATGATTTGAAATCTGAAAATATATTCCAGTCGGTCGCGGAAAATTCTCATGCCGGCATTTTTATTATTGACAGTCTCTTTCATGTCACCTATGCCAACAACCGTCTGTTAGAGATCGTGGGTTACACCCCCCCGGAAATCATCGGAAAAGATTTTCGCGTCATCGTGGCCGATGAGACCGGGAAACCACAAGAAGAACGTGCGCATC
>DEUU01000142.1:5222-9661 GCA_002362735.1 Dehalococcoidia bacterium UBA3254 | reverse complement strand
AAGGTAGATGCTCTGAACGTAACCGATCAGCAAAGTTCGGTAATGAGATTAGGATCAATGGCAGTTTGCCATCTGTTAAAAGGTTGGGGTATTGAGCCAATTTATCAGTTAACCTGCCGCGATAGAAATCGCATTGCACTGCAATCTGACCTGTTGAGCGCAGCCGTTTTAGGTGTTGAGAACTGCATCGCTTTAACGGGAGATTTACCTTCTTCCGGAGATCATCCGCAGGCGAAACCAGTTTATGACCTTGATTCTGTCTCACTCCTTTCTGTCATTAGAGGGTTAAATGAAGGACACGATATGATGGGAAATGAGTTGAAAGGAAAGACTGATTTCTTCGCCGGAGCAGTGGTCAATCCGGGAGCGGACACAGAGGCATCCTATGAGCTTCAAATTCTAAAAATGGAAAAGAAGATTGCAGCCGGAGCCCAATTCTTCCAGACCCAGGCCATTTTCGATCCTGAATTGTTCTCTAAGTTCATGAAGCGTGTTGAACAGTATAAAGTACCGGTTTTAGCGGGTGTTATTCCGTTGAAATCAGCTGGTATGGCCAAGTTTATGAATAAGAGTGTAGCCGGCGTCTGTGTTCCGCAGGCTATGATAGATAAGATCACTAAAGCCGAGGATAAAAGCAAGACCGGCATCGAAATGTGTGCCGATCTAATAAAGTCACTAAAAAGCATGTGTCAGGGTGTCCATATTATGGCTATCGGCTGGGAGAAAAAAGTCCCGCTGATCATTGAAGCCGCGGGGTTATGAAGTATACGAAGTAGCCCTGTTTAAATGTTGGGCTACTTCACTATTTTTTCATTGTTCGACCATAAAACAGAGTCTCGTCCGTAAAAGACTTTGGAGTCTTACTCTTTAGCTTGAAAGCGTTTTCCCAGTATTGAGTTCCCTTTACACTGTCTACAACAACTTCGGGACTGGTTAATTCACATAAATTAGTTAGCACCCACGCGACTTTGTTTTCATCTGCTCCCAGAGCTTTGGCTATTTGAGGAATAGTCTGTTTACTGAGATGTGTATTTAAATATCTACCAACTTCATTTCGGAGATTGAAAGGATATTCTTCCAGTTTAAACTCTTTTGGTATTTTATAAGTAGACATAATGTTATCTCAACCCCTCAAACCATAGTTTAATATCATCACGAGTATTCTACCCGAAAAGAGTAAGCTCTGTCTATGAATCTATGGGGAATTGAAAAGGATTATGGAGAGAGGACTGAATCTCTTAGTTGACCGCTTCGAGTACGAATAGGCTGTCCGTGGTGTCTATCCATCTCCTGGCTCCTGGATACAGGCTTCTGTCCTTTTTTAAAATTCTTAACCTGGGTATCCATATTATCATTAATAATATCTCGAAGCCGTCCTTTAGTGGCGCAATAGTCCATAACAGACTGAGATATTTTAGTATGTACATGGACCCTGATAAGGGTGTCATCTCCCACTACCAGCACTGATTCACCCATGGTATTGATTTTATCGCGAATCTCTTTAATGGGTAAATTATTTCCTTCAATCAAGAATTGGAGATCAAAGCCGTAAACGCTTTCTTCAATTGCAAGTTTGGCCTTATGTGTTGTTGTTTTGTAACCTTCCACAGGATTCATCTTTTGCCCGATGAAATTTTTCATCCCTTGAAAGACATAAAAAAGTCCTTTCCCTCCCGCATCCACCACCCCGGCCTCTTTTAATGCGGGCAGCATCTCCCGGGTTCTGGTGACCGTGTCTTTGGCCTGGGTTGTTACCGCTGTGATTGTTCGCTTGAGATCAGCCCCTTGCTGAGATTCTTCCATGGCTTTCTCTGCCACTTTCCGGATGACTGTCAATATGGTTCCTTCTACGGGTTCCGCCAGAGATTTATATGCAATATCTGAGGCGAAGTGCAGGGCTTCAGCGAAGTCTTTGGCAGAAAATTTATCTTTCCCCTCGAGCCCCTTTGATAACCCCCGCATAATCTGAGAGAAGATCACTCCGGAATTTCCCCTGGCTCCCATTAAAGCGCCCATCGCCGATTTTGAGATTATTTCTGTTGCTGAGGTTGACGAGTTGTCTTTAACCGCTTCATTGGCAGATTGAAGAGTCAAATACATATTAATACCGGTATCTCCATCCGGGACTGGAAAAACATTCAAGGAATTAATTTCGTCGATCCGCTTTTCCAGTACTGCTTCGGCTGATTTTAAAGCCTGTTTCAGAGTCTGACCATCATACAATATTTCTTCCACAGTCTTTCCTCCGGACTTGATTTAAGCTATAAGGTTGCTTAATCTTTAATATATCCACTCATATTAAATATTATAATAATATACCTAGAGTTTCTAGGTATCAAGAAAAAAACTATAGCACTGAGTAGGTATTTTTGTCAATGATTTAAAAGCAGGTGGTTATTTCTCAACGGGGGCTGATAATAGCAAAATCCCGTAATCTGTTATTTTACCCACTGAAGATCGAGTATTGTATATTCACTTCTCTTTAATTTGTAACAGATTGCTCAGATCATTTGCTTTAAGCAGAATATCCGACCAGATGTCTCCAGTTTTGTTCAGCCGTTTGAATAAATTCAAGAGAGTAAAATCTGTTGGGTAAATCTTTCCGACTTCTGACCAGTATAGAGGGGTCGAGACCGTAGCTTGAGGAGATGGACGGGGTGAATAAATAGAGGCCAATGTTTTTCCGCGCGCGTTTTGGTTATAGTCCAGAAAAACCTTACCCGTCCTTAAAGGGATCGGCCATTCCATCGTTACTTCTTTGGTATGTTTTTGAAAGAAAAAACCGGTGATCATCTTCGCCGTCGAATGAATCTCACGAAAGTCAAATTCGCGGATGATCGGAACGTAAATATGTAAGCCGGTTTTTCCGGAAGTTTTCACAAACGAATTTAGGGAGAGGCTATCCAAAATTTCTTTAAGCTGCAAGGCAACTTTACAGGTCTGTTCAAAAGCAAAGCGGTTTAACTCAGGTTCTGCACCGGATGGCTCTTTCCCGGAATAAATATACGGATCTAAATCAAAAATAATAAAATCCGGGTAATGGGAGTAGTAGTCTGACGTTTTTTCGTTTAAAATGTTTGGCTCCAAAACGGATTGTTTGGGAGTAATCCGGGAAAACCAGGTATGAATATCGATATTAGCGAGTTGCCCCAGCCACAATAAAGTTGCCAGATTATTACAGACAAGATAATCTTGAAGGGGAGATTCATTTTCAGACAAGGCGCAAGTCTGTACAAAATCGGGGAGTGAGCCGGTCCAGTGTTTTTGATAAAAGTGTTCCTCTGTTATCCCGTTTGGATATCTCGTTAAAGTCAGGGGGCGATCTTTAAGGTGAGGAAGAAAATAGGGGGAAACCCTGATGAGATATTTCAACAGATCTCTTTTCAATACCGCCGGGAAATCATCGATCCCTGGCCAGATTGCTTTATCAAGATTCGTCAGTGATATTTTCTTTCCATCTAATTCAAGGTCGAAATTGTTTAGCGAGTTATCCAATTGACTAACGATGTTTTCTATACTATCAGGATCCTTAGCCGAAACGGCGGGTTGTACTTCGGACTTTTCGTTTAATCCGTAAATTGAAGTATCCAGAGACAGCGTTTGGAAGGGAATCTTATCGTCCCTTAACCTTAAAAATACAGGGCTGCGAAGGTATCCGTCTTTAGTCCTTTCGGTGAATTTTACTTCTGCTACCAACTTCGGTTTTAACCATGTAACCGAGCCATTAATAGGTGGGAGAGTATTAAATGGATAATTATCAGTTATTAATGAGTCCATCTTTTTCTGCAAATCAGCCAGGGTCCGATCAGTAAACCCGCTGCCTACGTGTCCGGCAAAAACTAATTTTCCTTGCTCATTTATAGTACCAAGTAGCAGGGCTCCGAAAGTGTCTTTCCGGCTTCCGTTTCCCCGTGTATAGCCGCCAATAATAAACTCGTCACTTTGAATCGCTTTTATTTTTAACCAGTTCTGAGAACGGTGTCCGGCTTCATATTCACTGTCTTTAAGTTTGGCGATGATACCTTCCATTCCCAGTTTTATGGCAGCCTCATATAAAGACGTTCCATCAGACTCATAATAGTCAACTAGCCGGATATACTCGGAAGGTAATAAAAAATTGGAGAGCAAGGACTTTCTTTGAACTAGAGGGACTTTATACAGGTCGTATCCGTTTAAATAAAGGATATCGAACACATAATAAAAGATGGAATATTTTTCCCGTTTCCTGTCCTCGGTGTTTAAAACTGCATGATTTCCATAATCCTGAAGACACTGGAAACAAGATCGACCGTTTTCGTCCAAAGATACCAGTTCTCCGTCCAGTACCATGTCATGTGATACTGAATGGGTTAAATTTTCGACCAGGTCAGGATATTTATCATTTAAAACGATACCATTTCGAGAAATCAGTTTTACGTTCTGGTTTTGGATCATAGCCA
>DEUU01000142.1:0-4879 GCA_002362735.1 Dehalococcoidia bacterium UBA3254 | reverse complement strand
GGGATAAAAGAGGGAAAGGAAGAAAGACGAGCGCCAGGTATTTTCCACAGATCAAGCAAATCCAATTTGGGCGGAGATTGATTTTCCTTTATTTCATGAATCGTTTTCCCTGAAAGTACAGAGGTATCTTCATTGAGAATGTCCAGGTTTGGATCTGCGAATTCGTCATGATGTTTAATCAGAAGCCAATCATTTTTAGTACGCTGCATTTTTACCAGGGCCCAGGAGCCTTTAAGTTTGCTTCCCTTCATGACAATAGAGATCTTGCCTTTCTCGAGTCCGTTTCTGATTAGTTCCTGCGCTCTGGTACGGTCATCAAAATATGGTTTTCCTTCATCGTCGGGTGAATAATTTCCTTTATCCCAAACAATCACCTTACCGGCGCCGTATTCTCCTTCAGGTATAATTCCCTCAAAATGTTGATATTCGATCGGATGGTCCTCTACCATGACGGCTAGGCGCTTTACTTTTGGATCGAATGATGGGCCGTTCGGTACTGCCCATGATTTTAATACTCCATCAACTTCCAGCCTGAAGTCGTAATGTAAACTGCGTGCTGCGTGCTTTTGCACTACGAATATGAGTGGCCCCTTCCCCGGGTTTGGTGCTGGCGCCGGTTCTGAAGTTCGTGTAAAATGCCTTTTTTTAATGTATTCTTCCAGCATAAGTTTTCCCCTACTTTTTATCATATGATAAAAGCAGGTGCATTGTGAATTCTTCAGGGCTTGTGAAATCTCATGGGAAAGGTTTTAGTCGGTATCTCTTCCTGGTCGGACACGGAGTTGATTGCAAGTGGATTTTATCCACCCGAAATAAAAACTCCAGATGGAAGACTGCGTTTTTTTCCTCAAATTTCCCTGTTGTGGAGATTGATTCGAGCTACCATTTTTTGCCGACCCGAAGGAATCTTGAAGCCTGGATAAACGCTACTCCAGATGGATTTAAATTTGATGTGAAAGCCTTCAGTCTGCTAACCGGTCATTCCGCTTCTCTTAGTTCTCTACCCGAGGATATGAGGGGGCAGGCTGAGAGCATAATAAAAAAAGAAGGTAACTTTTATCTTCATCATTTTAATGAAGAAATGACCAATAAGCTCTGGGAACGATTTGACAGGGCTATTCTCCCTCTTTTTTTATCTGGTAAATTAGGGGCGATCACTTTTCAATTTCCTCCCTGGTTTCATCCACGGTCTGAAAATTATAAATACATTGCCCAGTGTAAATTAAGGTTATCCCGGTATCCTGTAGCGGTAGAATTCCGGACCGGAAGCTGGGTCGACAGTGAACATGAAGAAACAACTTTAAAGTTCCTCCGGGCAAATAGATTAGCTCTGGTCTGTGTCGACGAACCGCAAGGACTTAAAACAAGTTTACCGCCCATAGCTGAAGCGACCGCTTCGTTCGCGGTGATCCGGTTTCACGGAAGAAACCGGGAAAACTGGGAAAGAACAAATATAACCATGAATGAAAAATACAACTATCTTTACACTGAAAAAGAGCTAAAAGAATGGGTGGGAAAAATAAAGCGGATTTCCTCGGTGACGGATGAAGTGTTTGTCATTTTTAAAAACAAGCATCGGGACTATTCTGTAAGAAACGCACAGCAAATGATAGAGTTATTAAAAGCTGACACAGGATTATTTCAAACTCAACTTAAGCCATCACTTCCTCTTTCTGGCGGGACTTCTTTTTAGCAGCTTCAAGGCTTGATTTAAGTGCAGCCATCAAATCAGGAATCTCCGACTTCGGTTCCTCCGGTGCTTTGATTGTGACACCCTTTAATTTAGCTTCGATCAATTTTTTTAAGGCATCGCGATAATCATCTTGGTAGCTTTCTGCTTTGAAAGTGGTGGACATTGCTTTAACCAGTGATTTCGCCATTTCTAATTCAGCCTCTGTAATCTCCTGTTTCATGATCTCGGATTCGTTTTTATGGGTCACTATTTCATTGTGGTAGTACATTGAATGTAACACCATAATTTGCTCAAACGGCCTCAACGCGCAGAGATGCTCCCTTCTCTGGAACGTGACTTTGGCTATTCCAACACGTTTGGTTTTAGATAATACTTCTTTTAACAGTGAAAAAGGCTTCATACCAAGATCTTCCGGCTCGATGTAGTGACTATTCTGATAATAAATAGAATCGATTTCCTGCGATTCGACAAAACCGAGAATTCTAATCGAATGTGCAGTATTGATAGGCACTTTATTGAAGTCATCATTGTTTAAAACAATAAACTGGTCCCTGGCGTATTCAAAACCACGTACTGTATCCCTGGAGCTAAAATACTCTTCGTCCTTCTCACAATGTAATACCTGTCTGGGTCTGGTAAGGCATTTATTATGCAAGAGATGAAAATTCAGAGTCCTGGGCTCGGTCGCGACAAACATTCTCACCGGTATTACAACCATTCCGAAGCTTATCACTCCCTTCCAGAAAGCCTTAGCCATTTTTCTTTCCCTCCACTAAACTTTAATTTCATCATATTACAAAACTTAAGCATAAGAGAAGGTCAGTACTATATTCTCATTGAAATGATCTACTTTGAAATCTATTAATTATTTAACATGTATTTTCCTTAAGGAGGGATGATAAGACTTGTTATGTCCTAATGAAAACAGTGAGATGCAACCGGTGAAGGTGGAATCCCATTATGGACAGCCGGTGATTCTTGATCAATGCCAGGTATGTGGAGGAATTTGGTTTGACAGGCTGGAATTATATTCAGTAAAACAAGGTCAGGCCCAAAATCTCGAGGCATTAGATATCGAAAAATTGCGAACTCCGTCCTTAATTGAGAAATCTGAGCTTATTTGTCCCCGAGACCATGCCAGACTTATTCAGTTTGTTGATCGGTATTTCCCCAGGGAAATTATCATTGTGCGTTGCCCACTTTGTGACGGACTCTGGTTAAACCGCGGCCAATTTACTAAGTATCAAAATTTCCGTCAGGAAAGGATAAATCACAGAGATCAAACAACGGCGGATGTAAAACTGGGAAAGGATGTTGAATATATCCTCGAGCAAAGTAAAACGGGAAGTGTCGAAGACTCATTGGGGACTTTGGGAAAGTTTTTATCTACTCCGCTAGATCCTAATACCTGGCGTCCTCTCGAACCTGAAAAACTTACAGAAAAAGAAGAAGTTTCACTTAACTTAATTTTGAACGCATTGACAGTTATCTTGAGATATTTTATTAAAATCTAAATGGCGCAGCGATAAAATTACGAAGATTTTCGATCTGGTTGAAACGGCTAATCGTTTACTTAGATGCCCGTAGAATTTGGTGGACTTAAGGGGACAGTCACCGAACTTCTGTTTGAAAAGAAAAGGCTGATTCCGGAGATATAGCAGTTGCTTGTCGGCCAACTGGTATGATAAAATGTAATACTAAGAGGGAAAAATGGGTAAAGAAAAGATAGCCATTACATTGAATGAAAAGGATATTGGCGAATTAGACAGGTTAGTTAATAAACGTGTTTTTCAAAGCCGCAGTCAGGCCATCCAGGAAGCAGTCAGTGAAAAACTCCAGCGTATGAAAAGGACGCGTCTGGCTGAACAGTGTGCTAAGCTAGAGCCAACCTGCGAGAAAGAATTAGCTGAGGAAGGACTCACTGAGGACATGAAAGAATGGCCGGAATATTAAGAGGAGAAATCCGCTGGGCGGACTTAAATCCTACTAAAGGCCGTGAACAATCTGGCACCCGTCCCGTACTCATACTCAGCCATGATGTCTTTAATGAACGGTCTGGAACTGTCATCGCGATTGCCATTACCAGCCAATCGCAAAAAGCTGGATTTCCGCTGACTCTGGAACTAAAAACCGGAGACTTACCCAAGTGTTCCTGGGTTAAAATCAGCCAGATCCGGACTCTCTCCACAGAAAGAATTGGACAACTCATCGGTAAAATATCTCAGGAAGAATTAGCGCAAATTATTGAAGGACTAAATGAGGTTATAGCTTAAAGCAGGACAGTTCCCGAACTTTTATTCGAGAGGAGAGAACTAATACCGAAGATACAGGAATTGTTTATCTGTTAGTAACAAGACCGGATTGCAGCCTACTTTGAGCAGACATGCGGATGTTTGCAATTTCACAATTACATAAGAGTTTAATATTGAAATCCAAGACCGGCAAGATCAATGGACGTTTTTAGAAGTTAAAAATTCTCAAATAGATTGATCCAGTGACTTATTCATTAGAGGTTGTATCAACGGTGAGGTATACAGCCGGTTCGTTGCCAATTACCCATGCGTCATGGTTGGGAGGCACAACATTCACTTCGTCTGGTCCCATTTCGACTTCGTTTCCATTATCCAGCTTTATAACCAGGCGTCCCGATACCAGGTAAGCTACATGGGGGATTGGATCGAAATCAGCCTTCATGATAGGTTTGATATCTTTGGTCCATCTCCATCCCGGTTGAAAAGTGTATTTTGTAAAGGTGTAGTCTCCCAACTTAATTATCTCGACTTTAGTATTTGGTAGATTCATAGTCTGATCTGGATTCTTGAAATTCCTATGAAGAATCTCTCTTAGCTGCGTGATAGCCATTTTTATTCCTCTCCTTTTAGAAATCTTGGTAAACAACTCCGATACTTAAATTATAGACAATTTGTTAAAAAATAGGCTTTGATGCTTTAAACATCAAAGCCTATTTATCAAACTACCAGATTCAAATAACCGGAGTAATTCATCGGTTTTACCTTCCATTGAACAAAGAACGGGATGAAAGAACCCACACTAAGAAAAGATTATAAAACAAAGATTACTTTCATAAGTCAAATAATAAAAGGTAATATAATTACCTTAAAATGAGGCTAAATATTGGACTTACAAAAACCGAGGTAAGATTTCGAGGCTAATTAAAGTAATATC
>DEUU01000310.1 GCA_002362735.1 Dehalococcoidia bacterium UBA3254 | reverse complement strand
CAGCATCGGGGTCAAGGCACTTGGTTGTTGTAAAAATTATTGGGGTCGGTCTGAGTGTCCTGCTTCTCGCTTCGGCTAACACTCATCATCCCAAGTGGACGGCGGTCGTCGCCTGGAGTTTTATCCTGATCTATACGCTCATTCTTTACTGGAATCTGAGCCTGGCAATGTACGCGATTTAGCCTTTTGAGCTTATCCATCCTCATCCATCCAAGATTTAAGGAGCAAAATAAACATATGGAATTTAAGGTCTTGCACTTCGTACCTTTGCCGGTGAGTTGCGTACAATTAGCGTGTTCCAACTCCAGAATAACCCAGGTAATCCACGGAAGCTAGTCTCTTTAAATAACAAAATAGGACCGCAAGAAGATATTATTTCCACAGAACCAACTTGTTTAGTCAATGATTGTCATTATTTGCATTAAGGCTTTATCGAGACGGTCAGCGATGCTAGTGCGCAGCTTCAAATAACTCTCTTCGATCTCTTTCCGGGTATGACCTACAACTTCAGATAGCCAAACCAGTTCATTGGCTAACCGAATGTCGATGTAAGCTTCACTCAACTCTTTCAAACTATCTACTGGGAGAGTAAATGCTTCATAAAAGCTTCTATCCCAGGCACCGGTCTGGAAAGGTAATAATTTTCCAGTAAATTGGGCTTTCGCAATTGATTTGTTGCTTTTGATCTCTAAGAGAAGTTCTGACTTCTCAAAGTGGCTGGCCGTGTTTGTCTGCAGCGAGGAATCTGCAGTCTTTTCCATTGTTGTCTTACTTGTGATATTTGTCAAAGTTTCTGAAAGGTTGGTTAGAGGCGCGCTAAACTCTGACCTCTTATCAGCCAGGCCCATTCCAGCAGGCTTTTTGAATTCATTTGCGTTCCCGGCGGGTAGTTTTACTTTTTGTTTAGCTTTCCGAGCTTCCTGTATTACCTGAAGTTTTTCGTCCTTAGCCTCACATACTTCTTTATGTCTCAGTTCTTCTACTGCGATTAAAGCTTTCTGCTGGGCATTTTTCGCCTCTTTGCGCTTCTTTTTAGCTTCTTCTCTTGCCAGTTTGGCTTTTTGTCGGGTTTCTTCGGCTTTTTCCCCTAACTGCCTGGCTTCTTCCTTTGCCAGTCTGGCTTTTTGTCGAGCTTCTTCAGCTTTTTCCCCCAGGTGTTTGGCTTCTTCTAATGCCAGTAGGACTGTTTTCTTTCCGGGCTTTGTTCCTTGTTCTAATAGGGAGTCAACAGCTTCAGTTAGTTTAGCCTCCGGAGCCGGATTAATCGGTGCAGTTCTGGGTGGGTTTTCGTTATCCTGATGCATCATTTCTTGCCCCGGAGTGTTTTCATTCATCTTGATAATCTATCAGGTACAACAGTAAATCGACCCTCAGCAGGCCGGTTTCACCATTGGCTTCCCTTCTATCTATGTGATGATCAACAGACAAAGGTTCCTGGCCAACCTCTTAGATACTTGTGTGGTATGCCGTAATGGTAAAGTAAGGTTGAAGTAATGTCAATATCCTTACGGTAAATCTTGGCTCGAAAACCCTGGATAGTTATGATGTAAAAAAAGGATTTTCAAAGTCTCTCAAAATTTTGCGGCAGCGAGTTAAGAACCTGTACTACTGCCGGGGGCATTTTAATCCACCGTAATCCGTGGAAAGGGAAAACCTCTTTAAAGCTGGTGTGAGATAAGGTAAGCTTAACCCAGGGGGTTAAGAATGAAAAAGACATCAGCCCTGGCGGGTTTAAAAATAGTAGGCGGACTGCGAGAAGTCTATACCGCCTGGGGCGGAGCCACCTTATTAATCGATTTATTTCGCAAGTTGGAAATGGATAAAATTGCCAATAAAGTCTTACCCGCTAAAAAGTCCTCTAAAGGACTGGAACAGGGGCAGATGTTAGAGAGCTTCATCCTGCTTAGTGCGCTGGGTGGAGAATGCCTGGAGGATATGAAGCGCCTGCGGGATGATGCTGGACTGGAGGAGATCTTAGGCTATCGGCCTCCGGCTCCAGAGACTGCCCGTCAATGGTTAGATATCTTCCATGATGAAAAACTGCTGTTGAATCAACCTCTGCAAGGTAGCTTTATCCCCTCTGAGTCCGGGCCCCTGGCTGGTCTCAAAGAAGAAAACCGCCGCCTGGTCTGGACTTACATTCAGAATCTCAAACCGGGGTCGGAAATTACATTGGATGTGGATACCCAATTAGTAGAAACTACCAAGGTTGAAGCTAAATATTGCTATGAGGGCTATAAAGCCTTCCAGGCCATGAAAGTAGTTTGGGCCCAGACCTTATTAGTCTTAGCCGATGAATTTCGGGATGGGAATGTCCATCCGGGGAAGGATATTGGGAGAATAGTGGATGAGGCGTTGGCCATCTTGCCAGCAGGAGATTGGAAGATCAAGATTCGCTCGGATTCGGCGGCTTATGATCAGGATGTTTTGGATCATTGGGATGGTCATCACTGGGGCTTTGCGGTGAGTGCGGATATGACCCAACCGCTCAAGGATGAAATTGAGAGGTTGGGGGAGAAAGAGTGGCGCTTGTGGAAGACGGAGAGAGGGGGAGTGATCCGGGAATGGGCGGAAGTGCCTTATGTGCCTTACCGGGAATATGAGCAGAAAGACAGCCAGCCTTATCGTTATGTGGCCATCAGGATACGCAAGCAACAAGGAGAACTCTTTGAAGATGGCAGCAGTGAGCGGCATTACGCCATAGTGAGTAATCTATGGGAGATGGAGGGACAGGCTCTTTTGGAATGGCAGCGAGGCAAAGCCGGCACGGTGGAACAGGTCCATCACGTTCTGGTCAGTGATCTGGGAAGCGGGGTATTTCCCAGTTATAAGCATGGGGCTAATGCCGCCTGGCTAAGGTTACAGGTGATTACTTATAATTTACTGCAATTACTCAAAAAAGCGGCTCTGGATAAAGAATATGCTGAGGCTCATCCCAAGCGACTGCGGTTTGCCATCTTTACTATGATAGGGAGAATCGTAAAACACGCCGGACAAACGTTGTTGCGGATAGCCAGTAAGGCTCTGGCAGCCATTATCGCTCCGGGACGCAGCAGGATAGCGGCTTTATGCCTGAATACTGGATGAAGAAGCCAGCAAGAGCCATTTAAGTGATAGATAAGATGGTCTTGTGCCTACAATGAGGAACAGTACACCTGGAATTCGGTTTCAGTCAGGATAAACCGACTATTTCAACTCTTTAATTGTTCAATCAGAATTCTTGGTGGGCGTAGCAACTGCCCGAACCCGGCATTTTTTTCGCAAATAACCATTATCCCTTGTTACTTTAACTTTTTCTGATAAGAATACACGGATTACGGCACAGTTATCGCTATTGCGGAATTCTCAAAAATCTGTTTGTAATTATCTTTGGTTAGATAGAAAGACGCCGATTTCAAATTGGCAAACCTTTCACCTAATCCTGACACAATCGAATTTTCTATCAAACTAACCTGGCCTCCTGATCAATTTCATCCAAAAAATCTTGCACATGATTCCACTGATCAGAGTATATTTATGTATACCCGGATAGTATATAAGTATTTATGGTGATCAGGGGATGACTTTAGTAATAGACTATCGCAAACAACTAACGTAAGCTATAATGATTTTTACCGGTGAAGTAAATGTTTTAACTTATGAAGTTAAATAAGAATAACAGGGGAAAAACTAAGATGAATTTAAA
>DEUU01000440.1:9998-10605 GCA_002362735.1 Dehalococcoidia bacterium UBA3254 | reverse complement strand
AAGGTAGCATATATCCTGGTTGATCGAAGCGTCTGGGGCCTTATCCGCCGGCCTGACCCTGATCTCATTGACGATATTCAAGATTCCGTTCACACTGGAAGCCAGGTCTTCGATACGGGTCTTCTTCCAGAAAGAATCAATACCGCCTTTCAGCGTGACTATGCCATCCTGTACGAGGACCTTGATTTGTCTTGAATCAATATCGGCGGCACACGCAATCACTCTTTGAATATCCGCCTCAAGTTCAGCATCTAATTTGTTAGGATGATGATGATTTAATTTTACTAATAAACGGTTGTCAACTCTATCTACCCCGGGTATACCCTGGGCATCGCGTTCAGCTGTTTCATGTGCAACGAGGTTAGGGACCGTCCCTGTCAATATGGCCGTCCTCTCGATATAATCCACATTTATGTGTGAACCTTTTAAACTATGATCCCACTTTAAATGCCTTATGATGTGGTCCTTGATTCGATCAGCCTTCATTTTCCTTCCTTAATTCTCATTATATCCGGTCTTAGAATTTTCGAAAGGTGATACTAGCAACGATAGTCATTTATCTGGTAACCGTGGATAGAAACGGGCTGACCATCCACATATACGGCCC
>DEUU01000440.1:7494-9733 GCA_002362735.1 Dehalococcoidia bacterium UBA3254 | reverse complement strand
GCCTTCAATTTCCACTCTTCCCTGAGAAATCAGATCGTGGACGGCATAAGGATAGATTTTCCAATCGCCCGCAACTTTTAAAGCATCTTGTAAACCGAGGCAGATCGTTTCCAGGATGTGAGATAGTTCTTTATTCGCAATAACAGAAAAATCAGCCAACGTGTGAATATTGTGAGCGGCAGCGAATTCGTTGATTTCTTTGAGACCCTCATGTAAACCAGGAGTGACTCTCGTTTCCAGGACTGTTAAAGTATCTTTAACATTCAATGGTTTAGATTGAATCAGAACCGGCCCAGAATCTTCTCCCTTGTCTACGAAAAAAAGGGTTGACCGAATCGTTTCTTCCCCAGCCAGGATCGCCCGCGCCGCAGGAACCCAGTGCAGGCCATCATAACCCCTGGTGATATCACCTGGATGCACATTCAGAATATGAGGATAATATTTTTCGACAGTCCAATCTGTCAGCCATTGATCGTACCCAGCCAAACAGATAAGATGCGGCTGCCGTCCGAGGCGAGCTTCAATCTGATGGCAGACCTCTTGCTCATAGTGAATTCTCTCCGGGCAATTTCGAGGGATCATGCCAGGACCATATTTCTTTTTAGCTGCCTTCAGGTAAGGCACGTGACTGAGCTCGATAACCGGATGCTTATTCTCCCTGGCGATAGAAACCCCATCGCAGCCAGGCCTGTTGGTAAAAACAATATAATCATGGTTGGGATCTCTATTGACTATTTCCCGATAGTTAGTGCCTGAACCGGAAATAAAACAAGCAACAGTTATCCTCCTTCCGGACTTAAGGGGATCGAATATCAACTGCTTCATGGATTAATCATACCATTATGCTTACCCTTTATTGAAGAGTAATTGCATTAAAAATTATTTTGCTCTGTTTATTAACAGGTTTTTAATAATTGGCTGCTAAGATATTATACTAAGAAGGGGAGGAAGCAACCAAGGAAAATATGATCTGGTGAGGAACCATGAATGAAGTTCCAAAAGGCAAGTGTGTACTGGTTGGTGGTTGGGTGAAGGATTACCGGATTGTGTTCGACAGTTATTTACCTCGCGGTTCAGGTTTACAAATTGGTTGGTTTAGGCGAGCTTCGTCCTCTTCCAATTTACTATCTGAGAGGGAAAACGGTATCTCCCTCTCAGATTAATTTTTATTAACCCCCGGGCGGTTCGGGCTTACCGGCTTCTTCGGGAGAGACCCAGTAAGGTTTACAGCCATAATATACAAAGATATCTTTCAGCCATTCTGTATCAGGTTCGCGGGGGAGCTCGTTCCTGTTAAACCCCGGTGATTTTTCCAATTTTTCCCTCGAAACATTAAATACGATTTTTTGCCGATAAATATCCTGATAATTCCACCTGTTATCGATACAGAGCAAATCCCACGGAATCGCGAATTGCTTGTTTCCAAAACTCAAAAATCCGCCAAAAGACAACACAGCATAGGCAATCCGACCTGAATTTAAGTCAATCACCAGATCTTCAATCTTTCCTAAACGTTCTCCTTTACCGTTGACTACATCTTGCTTTTTTAATTCTTCACAAGAGATTGCCACGATTTCTTCAATGGTGGCCCTTTTTATATCCCCCGCGGGTTTTTCTGCGGAAATGGGTTTATTCACTCCCTGCACCTCAGATAATTCCTTTACCCGGGTAACTATCCTTGATCTTTTCACTCTATTCCTCCTTGACTCTAGCCTAATTTCATTATACATTCACAGAATATCTCCTGACTTTCAGAGACCAGGCCTTTACTATTTTTCCCCTTATCTGATATAATTTGACACCATAAAAGAATTCGTAGACCGGAGGCAGTTAGTGGATATTCTAAAAGGGATGGCTCTGGGTCTGGTAGGGCTTCTTCTGTTTATTCTGTTGCCTTGTTTAGGCCTTGCTATCGACATAAATAGTACTTTGCTCAACCCTCAGTTCGTCGTAAATGAAGCCGAAAGCCTGGATATCAACTCGATTATCCATGATTACATAGCCGATCAGCTACCTTCCGAATCCCAACCCTACCTTCCGGCTTTGGATGATACTCTGGTAAAGATCAGGCCCTGGATCGATCAGCAAATTCATGATACTGTATATGGAGGTTATGACTACCTGCTGGGAAAAACTGATGAATTGAATATTACCATTTCAACCGATTCTATAAAACCCGTTCTGATTGATAAAATAACACAAATTTACCTGCAATCACCCCCTCCGGAATATCAGCAGC
>DEUU01000440.1:0-7215 GCA_002362735.1 Dehalococcoidia bacterium UBA3254 | reverse complement strand
GCCACATTTATAATAAACCCGGATCTGATCGGAAACGAAGGAATGCAGGCTTTACTCCAGGCAAAAGAAGTTATTGCAAACTTCCGCACCGGCTATTTTGTTTCAATTTTTGGGGTTATAGCTTTGATTCTGTTGATAATCCTGATACTACGTGAGAAAGCGGCTGTTTTTCGCTCCGTGGGAATTATCTTTTTGATCGATGGACTTCTGGGGACTATTGTTTTCTTTTCATTAAGACAGTTTTTACCTGCAATCGTTCCGCAGGAATCTGTGCCGGTTTTAATCCATATCTGGATAACACAGGTTATTCATGATCTGTTTCTTCCAGGAGGAATTTTTAGTTTGATCCTCTTGGTTGCCGGAATTGGGCTGGTAGTAAGTGCAAATTATTTCAGTGTGAAAAAGCCCGATGACATCACCTTGCTGTCTCAAAACCTTAGCTGAATAATCTTATCTGGATAAGCCATCTGAGTTCTCGGAACGGACGATCAACTTCAATCCGTACTGATCGACTACAACTACATCCGTTCCCGCACTAATCGATCCGGTTTCGGCTTTGGCTTCCCAAAGCTCACTTTCTATTTTCACCAGACCTTGAGGATTCAGGCGACTCACCGTCCGGCCTTTAGTACCAATCATATCACTAAACCCCGGAATCGGTTTCTTTTTTAAAATCCGGCTGCCAATTGTATAAAAGCCAACAGCATATACTAAAAAAGCGACTCCGATGAGGATAGTCCCGTAAAGCGGAATGTATACCCCCAATCTCGGTAGTCCAAAGATAATAAAAGCTATGATTATCCCTTCGTCCAGCAGACTGGTAACAATGGCGATTATTAAACGGGCATTGCTCATATTCGTTTTAAATTATATCAGCAAAATGCCGCTATTACTCTATTGTTTTTTGTTCGTACTGGTAGTTCGATTTTCAATGCATGAGACCGATTATATTGGTCAATCTATGAAATCAGCACGAACCATGACGGCAGGATTGCACGGGAAATTAAAATGTCACATAATAATGATAGGTTGAGTTACATTCAAAATTCTAAAAGCAGTCAGATTCAAAACAAAATATCATTTCGGAAATCACTAATATATGTCTGTTAAAGAAGATGAGTATTATTCAGGGAAAAGAGACCGTGGAATACCTTTATGTCCATTTTGCGGAAGCAAACAGGTCTACCCGATAAGAGAAAAAAGATTTTTCTTTTTTATGCGCACTGTAGCCTGGTCCTGCGCCAATGAAAAATGCCGCATGTATCGCAAACGTTTTCCTAATCCAAGCTGGGGACCGGGACAGGGAAACCGCTAATCTTGAGGTAAAATGTCAAAGCTTCAGGTGGTCATCATTTTAATGGCTATTGTCGCTGTGATTATTATTGGGATAGCGGCTTATATTTTTACCCACCTTTCAGGTATTAATCTGACTCAGGGTATTGTACTTATCTCGGTAGCCGTAACAGGTCTTGTTATAATTCTGGCCGTAATTCTAATAATTTTGAGAAACGCTTCGGCCAGGAAATAGGAAATCCCCTCTCCGATTGAATCAGAAAGGGAACCATCAAGTTGAATCTATCTGATATTTAATGATAATGCCAGTTCGGTTTAAATTGACTTCTTTCTTCACGATTAGCGATCCAGGCCCTTAGCTCATCTTCCGGAATCTCGTTTTTGTGAGCCAAATCATGGCAAAATGAACAGAGTACGATCAAGTTATCCAATTTATTATCACCGCCATCTTTTTCATCGATGATATGATGGACATCCAGGAATTTGGTAAATTTACAATAAGGATTTTCACAGAGACACCATACCGAGTTTAATAGCTCATTCTTTTCTTCGTTTTTCAGTGTTGTTTCATCCTCTCTCAAAAAAGTAGAGGATTTAGTCGGTTCTGCTTTTTTTGCCGGCGGTCTGGAATTAACAGACTCTTTTTTAGCTTCTATGGCTGGTATTATATTAATTTCAGGCTGTGCAGGTTTAACAAGGGTCACGCTGGCCGTCTGTTCTGCCACATTTGATTTCTGAGCCATCTGGAAATACATGGCGGTAACCTCTTTAGCATCCTGGCGCGGTGCCGGCGGTGCTGCCTTAAAGGAGGTCAAATTACTCATGGACCTTATTCCGGGTTCCGGTTTGGGTTCCAACCTCATGGGTTCGGGATACCGCGTCCCTCCAAGAGACGGCTGAAGTACCAGATTTTCTGATTCCGGAATTTCTTTAGCGTTCTGCGCATCACGCCTTTCTTTAATTTCGGATAGTTTTTCCATCCTGTTCGCCAGATCCCGAGTGACTGATCTGGACGAATTATAGATAAAAAAAGTAACGCCCATCAGAATTAGTGCGGATGCGGCAATACCGTGGTAAAGGAACTCAGTACCGGCAGCAAATTTCCAGACCAGAATTGCCAGAATGACAGCTACCACGAACACTCTCATCAGGCGCGGAATTTTGTTCATCGAAGACATAGCTTCACTTCCTTTTACAGAACAGGTTTCTTAAGATGCCAGTCTGTAGCTTTTTGAAAAGCATAGGCAACCTTAAACAAAGTCTCCTCGCTGAACGGCTTACCGATAATTTGCATACCAATAGGTAGTCCATTAGCGAAACCAGCCGGAATAGAAATTGCAGGAACACCGGCAATATTGATAGGCAAAGTACAGGCATCACTAAGATACATCTGTACGGGATCACTGGTCTTTTCACCAATTTTAAAAGGTACCGTGGGAGAGGTAGGAGTAATTAAAGCATCATACTTTTCGAAAGCTTGATCGAATTCTCTTCTAATCAAAGTACGTACCTTTTGCGCTTTCACGTAATAAGCATCGTAATACCCTGCTGAGAGAGCGTATGTACCCAGCATGATGCGACGTTTAACTTCAGCCCCAAAGCCGTACTGCCGGGTCTTCTCCATCGCATCCCACATATTTTTAGCTTCTTTGTAAGAAAAACCATATTTAACTCCATCATAGCGGGCTAGGTTAGCCGATGCTTCGGAGGGAGCAATGATATAATAGACTGCCAGGGCGTATGGGGTGCTGGGCAGCGAGACATCCCGCGTTATCTGAGCGCCCAATTCCTGGATTTTTTGTATGGCTGCTTCAATAATAGCGTTAACTTCCACTTGCATTCCTTGAACGAAATATTCCTTTGGAATGCCAATCTTCATACCCTTAAGGTCTCCGTTTAACCCTCGGGTATAATCCGGTATTTCCCGCGGCACGGAAGTTGAATCACAGCAATCATAACCGGCAATGCAATTCATAACCAGAGCTGAATCCAGGACATCCTGAGTCAAAGGGCCGATCTGATCAAGAGAACTGGCAAATGCTACCAGTCCATACCGACTGACTAGGCCATATGTAGGTTTAAGCCCGGTTACACTACAAAACCCAGCCGGCTGACGGATGCTGCCGCCGGTGTCAGAACCAAGAGAAAAAACGGATTCTCCAGCCGCCAAAGAAGCCGCCGAACCGCCGCTGCTTCCACCCGGTACACGGGTCAGGTCCCAGGGATTATGCGTAGTAAAGAAAGCTGAGTTCTCGGTGGAAGACCCCATGGCAAACTCATCCATATTCGCCTTACCGACCATGACCATTCCGGCGGCATTTAGTTTATCAATTACAGTAGCGTTATAAGGCGGAATAAAATTTTCCAGCATTTTAGAGGAACAGGTAGTCTTTATTCCGCGAGTACACATGTTGTCTTTAATGATCCCGGGGATACCCGTCAGTGGAGTGATGTTCCCGGACGCAATCTTCTGGTCGGCTTCTTGAGCCTGCTTCAAAGCCGTCTCCTCGGTCACCGTTACCAGTGCCCGTACCTGGAATTCAACTTCACGGATTCTATCCAAACTTAATTTTGTCAGCTCCACCGATGAGACTTGTTTAGTCTTTAAAAGCTGATGGGACTCATGCATCGTTAATAGTTTTTCAGCAGCCAAATTAACCTCTATCTGCGGCTAAATTAATCTTCCAAAACGATTTTAACCTTGAAGAAGTCTTCTTCTCTTTGAGGAGCATTTGCCAGTACTTCTTCAGTGGGCAGGGAAAGACGTACTTCATCACACATGATTATATTTTGTAAAGCAACAGATTGAGCCGTAGGCGGGATACCGGTCGTATCCAGTTTTTGAAGGGCTTCAAAATTTTCCAGAATATTAGATAGTTGTTCTCTGAAATTTTCTACATCTTCATCGGTGACGCCGACTTTCGCCAGAGCAGCGATATGTAATACTTCTTCCCGACTTAATTTCATGGTCAACCTCGGTTATTATTCGCCATTATATCACTGATTTTTATGTGTATGCAATAGAAATTAAGCTTCGGAGTATTACTTTGGATCTTGCCGTTGAGAGTTGATTTTCGATCCTCTGGACTCTTCCAAAACCTTACGCGTAAAATCTATTTCTTCTTTAGTTACTTGCTGACGTTTCTCTTCCAATGCACGCATTATCTCCGCAAAGCGAGGACCTTCGGCGGCGCTGATCCATTCCAGTTGCAGACGTTCAGGTCGAATCCCCAATTTTTTCATGCGCTCCCAGAGCCGCTCAACGCGCTTTTGAGTTTGATGATTAGCAGTAATGTAATGACAATCACCAATATGACAACCGGAAACCAGAACTATTGGGGCACCTAGTTTAAAGGCATGCATCACAAATTCTTCTGAGACCCTGCCACTGCACATCGTCCGGATAAACCGGTTATTAGGCGGATACTGCAACCGTGAAACCCCGGCCAGGTCTCCACCGGCATAGCTGCACCAGTTACAAAGAAAGCTGATGATTTTTTTCTCCGGCTCATCGGAGAGTGCTGCATTTATTTGGGCCATAATCTGCTCATCGTTAAAATGCTGCATCGTGATAGCTTTGAATCGACATTCAGCGGCGCACGTACCGCAGCCTGCACAAGCCGCTGCGGTAACCTGGGCGCCACTTTTGGTCTTGATATCCACCTTGATAGCCCCATATGGGCAGACCCTGGCGCAAGCCCCACAGGAGGTGCACTTATCCGCAATGACCTGAGCTTTGATAGCCTCGCCCCGGATGGTGTGAGCATTAAGCAAAATCGAGCTTCTGGCAGCGGCGGCTCCTGCCTGAGTCACGCTGTCTTTGATATCTTTAGGGGCTTCAACACAACCCGCATAAAAAATACCCGGAGTTGGAGCATCCACAGGCCTTAGCTTTGGATGGGCTTCCATTAAAAAGCCATCCGCGGTCTGAGACAAATTTAAAATAGAGGTTAGTTGTTTCAACTCAGGTTTGGGCTCCATACCCACAGATAAAATAATCATATCCAGAGGATATTCTTCCAAACGTGAAACGGTGGTATTTTCTACTTTAAGGCACAGACTTTTAGTTAGAGGATCTTCAATAATTTCACCAGGCAGACCCCGGATATAATGGACTCCAGCTTCTTTTGAACGCCGCAGCAGGTCTTCAAATCCTTTACCAAAAGCTCTCATATCCATATAGAAAACATGAATTTCCGTTTCCGGATGATGCTCCAAAATCAACAAGCTATCTTTTACCGTGTTCATACAGCAAACATTGGAACAATAAGGATTACCTCTATTATCGGTCCGCGAACCAACACACTGTATAAATCCGATTCGTTTTGGAGTGGAACGGTCCGACGGGCGAACCAGATGACCTTCAGTTGGGCCGCTTCCACAAATCAGTCTTTCAAATTCCATAGTAGTAATCACATTTTCGAATTTAGCATATCCATATTCGGTTAACTGCGTAGGATCGTATATTCCCATTCCGGTAGCAACGATAATACTGCCCACTTCCAGGTCGACAATCTGGTCTTTGGAGTTCAAATCGATACAGTGTTTATCACAGGCTTCAACACACTTGACACAAGCAACCGGGTTATTCCCCATACAGTTTTTCATATCGATCAGATAGGATGAAGGAACAGATTGAGCAAACGGAATATAAATTCCTTTACGGGTGGAGAAACCTTGCTGGAATTCATCCGGTACCGTTACTGGACAAGCTTCCGCACATTTTCCACAAGCTGAACAAAGGGACTCATCCACATAGCGAGCTTTGCGGCGTACTTTAACATTAAAATTTCCTACATAACCCGAGACCTGCTCTACGTTGCTAAATGCAAAAAGTTTTATGCGAGGATGACGCCCTACATCCATCATCTTCGGGCCCAGCACGCAGATAGAACAGTCCATGGTGGGAAAAGTTTTATCCAGAGCAGCCATAATTCCGCCGATAGAGGGTTGTTCTTCCACCAGATAAACCTGGTGTCCTCCGTCAGCCAGGTCGAGTGCAGCTTGAATGCCGGCTACCCCGCCTCCTATCACCAATGCGGTATCTTTGACCGGTATTTCTAATTCTTTTTGAGGTTGCAGTAACGCTGCGCGAGCGACGGAAATTTTTATAATATCCTTTGCTTTTTCGGTGGCAGCCTGACGATCACGGAGATGCACCCAACTGCAATGTTCACGCAAACTGGCCATATCCAAAAGATACGGATTCAACCCTGCCTCAGAAATGCAGGTTCGGAAAGTAGACTCATGCAGGCGGGGAGTACAGGATGCTACGACCACACGGTTTACTTTATTCTCCCGAATAGTTCTTCTTACTTCTTGCTGACCGGGATCGGAGCAGGTGTATCTATTTCTTACCGAAGCGACGACATTAGGCAGTTTCTCCGCAAATATTCTCACTTCTTCGGTATCTACGGAACCGGCAATATTAAGTCCGCAATCGCAAACAAAGACACCTATTCTAATTTCCTCATCAACCAATTGGCTCACCTCCGACGGTTTTCAAACAATTCGATACCAGGCTTGCCAGGTCCTGGATTTCGATCTGTGCGGCCTCACGGTTTTCGCTCTGCTGGGCACATTTTAAATGTATCTGGCATTTAGGGCAGGCGGTAACCATAATTTCGGCATTCACCGATTTCGCCTGGTCTAACCGCTGTCCCTGAATTTGCCGATTGACAGAATTACAATAAGCCCAGGGATTAGCCCCACAACAAAGCGACCTCTCCCGGTTATACTCCATCTCAACGAGATTTAAGCCGTTAATTCCCTGGAGCATTTGCCGAGGTGCATCAAAAACTCTGAAACCTCTTCCCAGAGTGCAGGGATCGTGATAGGTCACTTTTTTCTCGAACTTACCCAGAAGTACCTTTTTATCTTTTATCAAAGGAGCGATAAGCTCTACTAAACTCACTGAAAAGG